>JAMWZF010000034.1 GCA_024304875.1 Paracoccaceae bacterium | reverse complement strand
GTTGTAATAGGGCGTCACCACGAGGGCGGCATCGGCGCCGACTTCCTTGGCCTGGCGGACGAGGCGCACCGTCTCGGCGGTGTTGTTCGAACCGGCGCCGGCGATGACGGGAATCCGCCCATCGACCTGGCGGACGACCGCCTCGACCACGGTGTCGTGTTCGGCATGGGTCAGGGTCGGGCTTTCGCCCGTGGTCCCGACGGGGACGAGCCCGTGGGTGCCCTGCTCGATCTGCCATTCCACAAGGGATTTGAGCCCGTCCAGATCCAGTGCACCGTCCCGGAAGGGCGTGACAAGGGCGGGGATCGACCCTCTGAACATGGCTGAGCTCCTTGAATGATACGTCCGCGTAAGGCCCCTCTGCGGGTCACGCGAGGCCCCTACTAGTGCAGGCCGCGAGGGTTGCCAAGAAATTGAGTTGCGGGCCGGGGCGCGGACACTAGGCTCCGCCACCATGTCGATCCTGAGCCGTCTCGCCCGCCTCGCCGCGCCGATCCTCCTTGGCCTCTGGCCCGCCCTCGCCTCTGCCCAGGGCGACGGCGCCGCCCTGCGCGAAGCCTTCACCGCCGGAGAGGAGGGCGACTGGGAGACCGCGGCCGCCCTCGCCGATGCGATCGGGCCGGTGGCCGCCGACCTGATCGAATGGACGCGGCTGCGGGACGGGGTCGGCAGCTACGAGGACGCCCTTGTCTTCCTCGCCCGGAGGCCCGGCTGGCCGGGGCTGGACCTGATCCGGGAGGAGGCCGAAGGACATATCCCGCCCGACCTGCCGCCCGCCGACATCGTCGCCTTCTTCGCCGGGCGGTCATTGCCCGAATCGGGCGCCGGGGTCCTCGCCCTCGCACGGGCCTACGAGGACCTTGGCCAGCGCGGCGACGCCGAGGCGCTGGTGGTTCAGGCCTGGCTGACCATGGCGCTGGACGCCACCGACCAGCTGGCGCTCCAGACCCGTTATGCCGACCTGCTGGAGCCCTATCACGCCGCCCGCACCGACATGCTCCTCTGGCGCTGGCGGCGGTCGGACGCCGCCACGATGCTGCCCCTGCTGGACGCGGACCAGAGGGCGCTGGCCGAGGCCCGGATCGCCTACATCCGGGGCGACAGCGACGTCAGCGCCGAACTCGCCGCCGTGCCGGAGGCCCTGCGCGCGCACCCCGGCCTGCTCTACGACCGTTATTCCTGGCTGGCGTCGAAGGGCCGGCGAGAGGATGCCATCGAGGTTCTGACCGCCGCCTCGACCAGTGCCGAGGCCCTTGGACAGCCCTTCCGCTGGTCGGGCTGGCGGCGCGAACTGGTGCGCTGGTCGCTGAGGGAAGGCGATCCGCAGACCGCCTATACCCTCGCCTCACGCCATTTCCTGACCGCCGAGGACGGCACCGCTTTTGCCGACCTCGAGTTCCTGGCCGGGTGGATCGCCCTGCGGGACCTCGATCAGCCGCAGGTGGCGCTGGTCCATTTCCAGGCACTGGCGCAGGCGGTGGACGGCCCGATCTCGCTGGCGCGGGGTCACTACTGGACCGGGCGGGCGCAGGAGGCGCTCGGCAATGTCGAGGGCGCGCAGGCGGCCTATGCGGCCGGGGCCGAGCACCAGACCGCCTTCTACGGCCTGCTCTCCGCCGACAAGCTCGGCCGGCCGCTGGACCCGGCGCTGGCCGGCGCCGGCGCGGTCGAGGACTGGCAGAACGCCGAGGTGATGGAGCTCGACACCGTGCAGGCCGGCCTGTTGCTGCTGGGCGCGGGCGAACGGGGCAAGGCGGTGCTGTTCTTCCGGGACATCGGCCAGACGCTCGAGGGGCCGCAACTGGACAGCCTCGGCCTGCTGCTGGACGAGATGGACGAAGAGTATTTCGCCCTGCTTCTCGGCAAGTCGGCGGCCCTGCGCGGGGTCATCCTGCCGCGTCTGCTGCACCCGGTGCACGGGGTCGGCCGGGCCGACCTGCCGGTCGAGGCCGCCCTCAACCTCGCCATCGCGCGGCAGGAGAGCGAGTTCCGCGCCGACGCCGGCAGCCCGGTCGGCGCCCTCGGCCTGATGCAGCTGATGCCCGCCACGGCCGAGGAGGTCGCGGGCGAACTTGGCCTGCCCTACTCCCGCGCGCGGCTGACGTCGGACTGGGAATACAATGCGGCGCTGGGGTCGAAGTACCTGCTGAACCTTCAGGAGCGGTTCGGCGACTCCCCGGTGATGATCGCCGCAGGCTACAATGCGGGTCCTTCGCGCCCGGCCATCTGGATGGACGAGCGGGGCGACCCCCGGATCGGAGAGGCCGACATCGTCGACTGGATAGAGACCATCCCGTTCTCCGAGACCCGAAACTACGTCATGAGGGTGACAGAGGCGATCCCGGTCTACCGTGCCCGGCTGACCGGCCAGACCGGCCCGGTGCGGTTCGAGGCGCTTCTGCGGGGTGATAAGCCGTTGGTTCGCCCGGTTGCCCGGCCCGTGAGTTCGCCGGCCGTCCTGCAAGAGACTGTCGCTCCCACCGAGCCCGCTGCGCCCGAGGCTCCGTCCGGGCCGACGTCGATCCGGCCCATCGCCCGTCCTGGCGGGTAGGGCGGAGGCGGGCGCCGCCCCCCGCCTTCGGCCGCCTCGAGGTATTTGGGGGCGAACAGAGAACGCAGGGCGCGCCTCTTTCCGCCTCTTTTCGCCATAAATACCTCGGGGGAGTCCCGCAGGGACGGGGGCAGCGCCCCCTACCCCGCTTCGGCCTTGCGCGCCCGCGCCAGTGTGAAGAGCCCCGCCGCAACCACGATCCCGGCGCCGATGGCCACGTTCAGCGGCAGGTCCTCTCCGAAGACGGCCATGCCGATGGCGCTGGCGAAGACGAGCTGGAAGTAGGCGAACGGCTGGACCGCGCTGGCCTCGGCCACCTCGTAAGTCTTGATCAGCAGGAAGTGCCCGCCGGCACCGGTGAGGCAGAGCAGGACCATCCAACCCCAGTCCGGCAGGCTCATCGGCTCCCAGAACCAGACACCGACGCAGGTCATCACCACCGCCCCCGACACCCCCGTCCAGAAGAACGAGGTCGCCGCCCGGTCCTGACGGGCGACGTATCGTGTCAGAAGGCCGTAGAGCGCGAACATGAAGGCCGCGACCAGGGGGAAGAGGGCGGCGGGCGAGAAGACCGCGAAGCCGGGGCGCAGGATGATGAGCACGCCGACGAAGCCGACCCCGATCGCCGTCCACCGCCGCCAGCCGACCTTCTCGCCCAGAACCGGCCCGGAGAGCGCCGCGATCAGGAGCGGATAGCAGGCGAAGATGGCCTGGCTCTCGACGAGGCCGAGCAGCACGAAGCCCGTCACCATGACGCAGATTTCGAGCGACAGCAGCGTGCCCCGGAAGATCTGCACCAGCGGCTGCGCCGTCCGTGCCGCGGCCCGGATCGACCCGGCCTGCCGCCGGGCGATGGAGATCACGAAGGCGGCGAAGAACCAGTACCGGATCATCACCACCATGATCGTGTTGTATTCCGAGGCCAGATGCCGCGAGAAACCGTCCTGCACCGCGAAGACGAGCATGGTCGAGATCATCAGCCAGATACCGAGCCGTTGGTCGTTCATGGCATCCGTCCTGTCGTCATGTGCCGCTTGCGCCCGTAGCCGGGTCGGCGCGTGACCTCGAAGCCGGCCACGGCAAGGCTGCGCCGGACCGCGCCAGCCGCAGTGTAGGTAGCGAAGCTGCCGCCGGGGGCGGTGTGCTCCGCGACGGCCTGCATGAGTTCCGGTTCCCAGAGTTCGGGGTTCTTGGCGGGGGCGAAGCCGTCGAGGAACCAGGCGTCGGCCTTGCCGTCCCAGGCGGGCAGCGTCTGCCGCGCGTCACCTGTGATGACATGAACCTCTGCGGGACCAACTTGGACCGGTTCACCCAGTATCAGAGACTGATTCAGCAGGTCGGCCCAGTCCGTCAGTGCAGGAAAGGCCGCAAGTGCCCGCGCCCGGTCGGCGGCGGAGATCGGGAAGGCCTCGAAACTGGTGAACCGGAGGCGGCCGGGGGTACCGGCCTGCTCCCACGCCTGCAACGCCGTCAGCAGGTTCAGCCCGGTCCCGAACCCCAGTTCGGCGATGTGAAGGCCGTCCCGGAACCGCTCCGGCAGGCCGTTGCCGGCAAGGAAGACGTGCCGCGTTTCCTCCAGCCCGTCCGCGAGCGAGAAATACGGGTCGTCGAAGGCCCGGGCGACGGGGACTCCGTCCCGCCAATCCAGCTCTGCGCTCTGGCCTCTCATGTCCACCCGCTGTTAGGAACCGCGCGACGATGATCGCAGCCAGACAGGAACGCAATGGCGGGCACAACCCCTGACATCACGGTGCGCGGCGCGGGCGTCTTCGGGCTCTCGGTCGCCTGGGCCTGCGCGCGGCGGGGGGCCTCCGTGCGGGTGATCGACCTCTATGGACCCGGGTCCGGATCCTCGGGGGGCGTAGTCGGGGCGTTGGCGCCCCATGTGCCCGAGGCCTGGAACGCCAAGAAGGCCTTCCAGCTCGAGGCCCTGTTGATGGCCGGGGACTGGTGGGCCGGCGTGGCGGAGGCCGGCGGCACCGATCCCGGCTACGCCCGCACCGGCCGCCTGCAGCCGCTTGCCGAGGAGGCCGAGGTCGCCCGCGCGCGGGAGCGGGTCGCGGAAGCCGAGGCGCATTGGCAGGGCCGCGCCACCTGGGAGGTGGTCGAGGCCACCGGCGACTGGGCCCCCGTCGCGCCGAGCGGCTGGTGCGTGCGCGATACGCTGACCGCGCGGCTGCACCCGCGGCGGGCGATCGCGGCTCTACAGGCGGCATTAGGGTCGAAAGGTGTGACACTTTCCGTTGATGGCGAGGCTCGAGGTCAGGTCATTCACGCAACGGGCTGGCGCGGCATGATAGAGATGTCCGATGCGCTTGGACGCACCATCGGCAACGGGGTCAAGGGACAGGCCGCACTCCTGCGGTACGACGCCGCCGGAGAGCCGCAGATCTTTGCCGAAGGGGTCCACATCGTGCCCCATGCGGACGGCACGGTCGCGATCGGGTCCACCTCGGAACGGGAGTGGGAGGACGAGACCGCGACCGATGCCCAGCTCGATTACGTCATCGCCTCGGCCCGACGCGCCATGCCGGCGCTGGAGGGGGCCGAGGTGATCGAACGCTGGGCCGGCATCCGGCCCCGCGCCCGCAGCCGGGCCCCGATGCTGGGTGCCCATCCGCTCCACCCCGGCCAGTTCATCGCCAACGGTGGATTCAAGATCGGCTTCGGCCTTGCGCCCTTGGTGGGCGAGGTCATGGCCGACCTGATCCTGGAGGGCACCGACCGCATCCCCGAGGACTTCAAGCCGCAGGCGAGCGGCGCATGAGCGCGGCCTCGGTCCTCCGCCAAGTCTTCGGCTTCGACGCCTTCCGGCCCGGGCAGGAGGAGATCGTCGATGCCGTGATCGCGGGCCGCAACGTGCTCGCCATCATGCCGACCGGCGGGGGCAAGTCGCTGTGCTACCAGCTGCCCGCGCTGGTGCGCGACGGGCTGACGGTGGTGATCTCGCCGCTCATCGCCCTGATGCGCGACCAGGTGCGCGGGCTGCGCGAGGCGGGGGTGGAGGCCCATGCGCTGACCTCGGGCAATACCGAGGACGAGTCCGACGCGGCCTTTTCGGCCCTGCACGAGGGCCGCTGCCGCCTCCTCTACCTCGCGCCCGAGCGGTTGGCGCGGGACGGGACCCAGCGCCTCTTGCGGCAGGCCGGGGTGACCCTGATCGCCGTGGACGAGGCGCATTGCGTCAGCCAGTGGGGGCACGATTTCCGGCCCGACTACCTGCGGATCGGGGAGTTGCGCCGCGCGCTGAACGTCCCGCTGGCCGCCTTCACCGCCACCGCCGATGCGGAGACGCGGGAGGAGATCGGGCAGAAGCTCTTCGACGGGGTCACGCCCGAGACCTTCCTGCGCGGCTTCGACCGGCCCAACATCCACCTCGCCTTCGCGCCCAAGGACAAGCCGCGCCAGCAGATCCTCTCCTTCGCCGCCGCCCGGAAGGGGCAGTCCGGCATCGTCTACTGCGGCACCCGCGCCAAGACCGAGACGCTGGCCAAGGCGCTGGCGGACGAAGGGCACCTGACCTGCAATTACCACGGCGGGATGGAGGCGGACGACCGGCGCATTGTCGAACGCCGGTTCCAGACCGAGGATGGGCTGATCGTCGCCGCCACCGTCGCCTTCGGCATGGGCATCGACAAGCCCGACATCCGCTGGGTCGCACATGCGGACCTGCCGAAGTCCATCGAGGCCTATTACCAGGAGATCGGCCGCGCCGGCCGGGACGGGGCGCCGGCGGAGACGCTGACACTCTACGGCGCGGACGACATCCGCTTTCGCCGCAGCCAGATCGACGAAGGGCTGGCCCCGCCCGAGCGGCGGATGGCCGACCACGGGCGGCTGAACGCGCTGCTCGGGCTGGCCGAGACCCTGACCTGCCGGCGGCAGGCTCTGCTGGCCTACTTCGACGAGACGTCGGATCCCTGCGGCAACTGCGACCTCTGCGACAACCCGCCCGAGACCTTCGACGCCACCACGCCGGTGCGGATGGCCCTGTCGGCGGCGCTGCGGACGGGGGAGTTCTTCGGCGCCGGGCATCTGATCGACATCGTTATGGGCAACGCGACGGACAAGGTGACCCAGCGGGGTCACGACAGCCTGCCCACCTTCGGCGTCGGCAAGGAGTGGTCGCGGAACGAGTGGCAGGCGATCTTCCGGCAGATGCTGGGCCGCGACCTGATGCGGCCCGACCCGGAGCGGCACGGGGGCCTGCGCATGACAGACGCGGCGCGGCCGATCCTGAAGGGTGAAGAAAGCGTGACCCTGCGGCGGGATACGATCCGCGCGGCCAGGACATCCCGCCCCGCGGTCAAGCAGATGGTCAGCGAGGAGGATGCGCCGCTGCTCTCGGCTCTCAAGGCCAAGCGGCGGGCGCTGGCCGAGGCGCAGGGGGTGCCGGCCTACATCATCTTCACCGACCGCACGCTGATCGAGATGGCCGAGCGGCGGCCCGTGACCCTCGACCAGATGGCCGGGATCGGCGGCGTCGGGGCGAAGAAGCTCGACAGCTACGGGCGGGCCTTCCTCGAGGTGATCGCCGGGGCGGTGGAGGACCTGCACCCGGCGCGGGCGCGGCTGGCGGGGCAGCCGTCGGGCGCGCTCTACGACCGGCTGGTCGCGGCGCAGGAGGGGTTGAAGACCGGGTCGGATGGCCTGGAAAAGGCTCTGTCCTGCACCCCGGCGCAGCTCGCCAGGGTGGCGAAGACACGGCCGTCGGACATGGGCGGTCTCACCCGCCTGATCGGAGAGAAATACGCCGAGAGGTTCGGCGCCGCCTTCCTGGACGAGATCCGCAAGGGAGAGTGACGGAAGGGCAGAACAGAACCCACCTCACCAAGCGGGCCCCTGTTCCTCTTTTCGCCCTGAAATACCTCGGGGGGCCGAAGGCGGGGGCAGAGCCCCCTCCACATTTTCACTCCCGAGACTCGGTCGACCGGAGCGGTGTGAGGTGGGTCCGGGCCCACCCTCCCCGTCAGCCGGCCTTCTTCGGCGCCCCGGTGGCCATGTCCACGGCGATATGGGGCAGACCGGCCTGTTTCCAGGCGCCCATGCCGCCGCCCATGTGGGCGACGGTGTCGGCCCCGTCGGAGAGGACCATCTTCGACACCTTGCCCGACCGCACGCCCGAGCCGCAGTGGAACACCAGCCGCTTGTCGCCGCCGGTCGGCAGGGCGCCGGGGCGGAAGTCGGAAAGGGGCATCAGCAGCGCCCCCTCGATATGGTCGATCATGTATTCCTGCGGCGTGCGCACGTCGATCAGGACGATTTCGCCCTTGTTCAGAGCCTCCTGAACCTCCTGCGGCGTCCAGGTCTCCAGCGTCTTGCCGTCCACGTCCTCGGTCTGCATGTGGTCTCCTCCCTACCGGCCCTGCATGACGGCCGCGATGGCGGCGGCGAGCTGGGGCACCGTGTCCTTGTTCAACCCGGCGATGTTCATCCGGCTGTCCCCGACCATGTAGACGCCGTGTTCCTCGCGCAAGCGGTCGACCACGTCGGTCGGCACACCGAGGCGCGAGAACATGCCGCGGTGGTCGGCGACGAAATCGAAGCGGTCCGAGTTGGTCTGCCGGCGCAGTTCCTCAGCCAGCTGTTTGCGCAGGTCCAGCATCGTGGTGCGGACCTCCTCCAGCTCGGCCTCCCAGTCGGCGCGCAGCTCGGGGTCGGTCAGGATCTCGGTCACGACCCGGGCGCCGTGGTCGGGCGGGAAGGAATAGTTCTGCCGGTTCAGGAAGTTGAGGTTGCCTTGGGTCACCTTCGTCTCGGCCGCGTCCCTCGCGATGGCCATCAGAAGGCCGGTCCGCTCGCGATAGACACCGAAGTTCTTGGAGCAGGAGGCCGCGATCAGCACGTTGTCGAAGCTCGACGCGATCTTGCGGGTGGCGTAGGCGTCCGCGTCCAGCCCGTCGCCAAAGCCCTGGTAGGCGATGTCGACCATCGGGATGGCCTTGCGCGCCTGAAGGCAGGAAATCGTCTCGGCCAGCTGTTCGCGGGTCAGGTTGGCGCCGGTCGGGTTGTGGCAGCAGCCGTGCAGCAGGACGACGTCGCCCTCGGCCACCTTGCCGAGGTCGGCCAGCATCCCGTCGAAGTCGATGAGGCCGGTCGAGCTGTCGAAATACCGGTACTCGGTCATCGGCATGCCGAGGAACTTCACGATCGACGGGTGGTTCGGCCAGGTCGGGTTGGAGAGCCAGACCCGGGCGCGGGGCGCGGCCAGGCGGATCAGCTCGAGCGCCTGGCGCACGGCGCCGGTGCCGCCAGGCGTGGCGATGGCGGCGATGCGCTCGCGCGGGACGCTGTCCTTCAGCACGAGGTCGATCATCGCGTCCGAGAAGGCCGGGTCGCCGGCGAGGCCGACGTAGGCCTTGGTCTCCTGCCGGTCGACGAGGCGCTGCTCGGCTTTCTTGACCGCCCGCATGACGGGGGTGTTGCCGCTGGCGTCCTTGTAGACCCCGACGCCGAGGTCGATCTTCCGATCCCGCGGGTCGGCCCGGTAGGCCGTCATCAGCGACAGGATCTTGTCGGCGGGCTGCTCCTTGAGCGTCTCGAACATGGGTTATTCTTCTCCAGTTGCGATGCCGAGTTCGGGGTAGCTGCCCCACTCGGTCCAGGACCCGTCGTAGAGCGCGTGGTCGGTTTTGCCGATCCGCTCGAGGGCCAGGTTGATGATGGCGGCGGTGACGCCGGACCCGCATGAGGTAATGGCGGGCTTGCCGAGGTCCACCCCGGCGGCGGCGAAGGCCTGCTTGAGACCCGCGGGGTCCTTCATGGTGCCGTCGGCGTTCAGAAGCTCGGTGAAGGGCAGGTTGCGGGCGCCGGGGATGTGCCCGGCCTTGAGCCCCTCGCGGGGCTCGGGCACCTCGCCGCGGAAGCGGGCGGCGGCGCGGGCGTCGATGATCTCGTGATCCTTCAGCTTCGAGGCGCGGGCGACCTGCGTCACGTCCCTCACCATCTGGTTCTGCCGCGTCACGGTGATGTGCCGGTCTCGGATGATCGGGGCCATGTCCTCGACCTCGCGCCCCTCGGCCTGCCACTTGGGCAGCCCGCCGTCGAGCACGGCCACGTCCGTCTTGCCCATGTGCCGGAACAGCCACCAGACCCGCGCGGCGCTGAAGATGCCCTTGCTGTCGTAGACCACCACCTGGTGCCCGTCGCCGACGCCGAGGGCCCGGACGCGGGAGATGAACTTCTCTGGCGGCGGCACCATGTGGGGCAACTCGCTGCGGTGGTCCGAGATGTCGTCGATATCGAAGAACCGGGCCCCGGGGATGTGGGTGGCCTCGAACTCGGCCTTCGCATCGCGCCCGTCCGCCGGCATGTGCCAGGAGGCGTCGAGGATCCGCAGGTCCGGGTCCTGGAGGTGGGCGGCCAGCCAGTCGGTGGAAACGAGGGTCCTTGGGTCGTCGGTCATCGGGCGCGGCTCCAGTCGGGGCTGCGTCGTGCTACCGCCGGGCGGGCCTCGGGGCAAGGGCGGTCGGGGGGTCCCGGGCCCGGACCCGATCCGGGGTCCGGGTGTTCGGCGGGGTCCCGGCTCGGGGCCGGGACGGGCCCTAGCCGTGGTCCTTCAGCAGTCTCTGCTTCTGCCGGTTCCAGTCCCGCTTGGCCGAGGTCTGCCGCTTGTCGGCGACGTTCTTGCCCTTGGCGGTGGCGATCTTGAGTTTCACGATGCCGCGGTGGTTGAAGTACATCACCAGCGGAACGATGGTCATCCCCTGCCGCTGGGTGGCGTTCCAGAGCCGCGAGATCTCGCGCTTGGACGCCAGCAGCTTGCGCCGCCGCCGTTCCTCGTGCGGGAACATGGCCTGGGTGTAGGGGGCGATGTAGGCGTTGGTCAGCCAGAGCTCGCTTTCCGAGACCTCGGCGTAGCTGTCGGCAATGTTGGACTGGCCGGTGCGGAGCGACTTCACCTCGGACCCGGTCAGCACGATGCCGACCTCGATGTCGTCCTCGATGGCATAGTCGAACCGCGCCCTCCGGTTCTCGGAGATCACCTGGTAGTTCGGGTTGTCGTCCTTCTTGGCCATTTGGGCGAGATAGGCGCCGGGTGGCCTCAAGTCCAGTGGCCGCATTGCCCGGCGCGGGGCCGGGGTGTAGGACCCTCGCCCATGTTCACCGTCGCCGCCCTCTACCGGTTCACCCGCTTCGACGACCCTGCCGCGCTGCGCGGGCCGCTGGAAGCGGTGTGCCGGGCTGAGGGCGTGACCGGCACTCTGCTTCTCGCCTCCGAAGGGATCAACGGAACGATAGCGGGGAGTCGCGCCGGGCTAGACACTGTTCTGGCCCACATCCGCACCCTGCCCGGCTGTGCGGACCTCGAGTGGAAGGAAAGCACGGCCACCGCACCGCCCTTCGCCCGGCTCAAGGTCCGGCTGAAGCGCGAGATCGTCACCATGGGCCAGCCGCAGGTCGACCCGCTGGCCGGGACCGGCCGCTATGTGGACCCCGCGGAGTGGAACGCGCTGATCGCCGCGCCGGACGTCGCCGTGATCGACACCCGCAACGACTACGAGGTGGAGATCGGGACGTTTTCAGGTGCAATAGACCCTGAAACCGCCTCGTTCCGGGACTTCCCCGCTTGGTGGCAGGCAAACCGCGCCAAGTTCGAAGGCAAGCGCATCGCGATGTTCTGCACCGGCGGCATCCGCTGCGAGAAGTCGACGAACTACCTGATCGGCCAGGGGGTGGAGGAGGTGTTTCACCTGAAGGGCGGCATCCTGAAGTACCTCGAGGAGGTGCCGGAGGAGGACAGCCTCTGGCAGGGGGACTGCTTCGTCTTCGACCGGCGGGTTTCGGTCGGGCACGGACTGCGCGAGGGGCCGCACGTCCTGTGCCATGCCTGCCGCCGCCCCCTGCTGCCCGAGGACCGGGAGCGTCCGGAATTCGAGGAGGGCGTCGCCTGTCATCACTGTTCGGCCGAAACCAGCCCGGCCGACAAGCTCCGCTTTCGGGAACGCCAGAGACAGATCGGACTGGCCAGGGAGAGGGGCGAGCGGCATCTGGGCGGGTGACGACGGCAACTGCCTGCGGGCCGGATCACTTCCCGCTTTCCCTTTCGACCTGTGGTTTCTATAGCTGGGGGCGCTCTGAACCGGGGGGACCAGATGTCATTTAGCCCACTGCGGCTGGCCGCCATCCTGCTCTGCGCCCTTGTCGCGGCCTGCGAGTCGGTGCCGCGCGGCGCCGGCTTTCAGGCCGAGGTGCTGGCGGTGTCCGACCGTGCCGAGGACGGCACGCCCCTGCCCGATTTCGCCGTCGCGCCGGTGACCCGCGACCTGCTGCCCGTCTATGCCGCCTGGCCCCGGATCGGCGAGCGCGGATACAACTGGATCAACCGGGTTGAGCAGCCGGCCAACCGCATCATCGCGCCCGGCGATGCCCTGACCATCACGATCTGGAACACCGAGGAGAACGGCCTGCTGACCGCGCCCGGCCAGCGGTTCGTCCGGATGGAGGCGATGCGCGTCTCTCCCTCGGGCTTTCTGTTTCTGCCCTACATCGGCGAGCAGAAGGTCTCGGGCATGAGCCCCGAGCGCGCCCGCGAAGTGATCGAGGAGAAATACGTCGAGGTCACGCCCTCGGCCCAGGTCCAGGTCGAACTGGCGGAAGGACGGCAAAGCACGGTGAGCCTGGTCGGCGGGGTCGCCGCGCCGGGGGTCTACCCGCTGATCGACCGCGACATCACCCTGCTGTCGATGCTCGCCGAGGCCGGGGGGGTGACCCCGTCCCTGCGCAATCCGCAGGTCCGGCTGCATCGCGGCGGGCAGGTCTACGGCACGTCGCTCGACCGGCTGTACGAAAACCCGTCCCTGAACACCACGATGGTGGGCGGCGACCGGGTTATCATCGAGGCGGACGAGCGGACCTTCCTGTCGCTCGGCGCGGCGGGGACCGAGGCGGTGCATCCCTTCACCAAGGCCGATCTGACCGCGATCGAGGCCATGGCGATCATCGGCGGCGTGGCCGAGAGCCGGGCCGATCCGCAGGGCATCCTGATCCTGCGTGACTATCCTGCATCCGCCGTCCGTTCCGGCGGCCCGAGCCAGGAGAGGGTCGTCTTCACCATCGACCTGACGACGGCGGACGGCCTCTTCTCGGCCGGGCAGTTCCACATCCGGCCCGGCGACCTCGTCTACGCCTCGGAGAGCCCGGTGACCACGGCGCAGACCATCTTCGGCATCCTCGGCAGCGCCCTCGGGCTCGGGCGGCAGATCGCCGCCGCGGGCTGATGGCTGCCCGGCTCGTCGTTGCCGGGGCCACGGGCCGGATCGGGGGCATCCTCGGTCAGGTCTGGGGCACGAAGCGTCCGGTGGGCCTCGGGCCGGTGTTCACGGGGCGGCGGGCCGAAGGGCCGGTCGAGGCGGCGATGGTGGCCTGCCGCATGACCGACCCCGAAGGGTTCGCCCGCGTCCTGGAAGGTGCCGATCTCGTCCTCGACCTGGCCGGGCCGACGCGGGCGCCGGGCGCCGAAGCGCACGACGATCACTGGAAGCTGTTCGACGCGCTGGCCGCCGTCGCACCCTGCCCGATCGTCACGATGTCTTCGTCCGCCGTCTATGACGGGGGCGCGGATCGTGCCGAAACAGAGTCTGTTTCGCCGCAAAGCGCCTATGGCCGGGCCAAGGCCGAAGTTGAAACCCGGGTCCGCGCCCGGCCCGGCACCACCGCCCTCCGGCTCGGCAATGTCGCCGGTGCGGACGCACTTCTGGGAGGGCGGGTGCCCGGCCGGAGGATCGAGCTGCATCGGTTCCCGGACGGGCGGACCCCGGTGCGCAGCTACCTCGGCCCCGTGACCCTGGCCCGCGTTCTGGCCGACCTCTGCCGGCTGTCCCTTGCGGGACGCCTGCCGCCGGTGCTGAACCTGTGCGGCCCGGCCCCGGTCGAGATGGCGGCCCTTCTCGACGCGGCCGGACTGGACTGGGAGCCGGTTTCCGCCCCCCCGGGCGCCCTTGCCGAACTGACCCTGTCGCCGACCTACCTGCGCACCTACGTCGACCTGCCGGACACGGCGGGCCGTGCCGAGGAAATCGTCGCCGAATGGCGGGACCTGCGCCGATGACCCCCGCCAAGCGCGTCTTCGACGTCGTCTTGTCGGTGCTCCTGCTCTTTCTTCTCGGACCGATGATCGCCTGCACCGCGCTTGTCATCCTTCTGAACGAGGGACGCCCGATCCTGTACCGGTCGGAGCGGATGAAGACCCCCGAACAGGCGTTTCTCCTGATCAAGTTCCGAACGATGCGTGTCGATCCGGCCGATTCCGGCGTCACCGGCGCGGACAAGGCGGCCCGGATCACGCGCACCGGCCGCACCCTGCGGCGGACCCGACTGGACGAGCTGCCGCAGCTCTGGAACGTGCTGCGCGGCGACATGTCCTTCGTCGGCCCGCGCCCGCCACTCCGCCGCTATGTCGAGATGTTCCCCGACCTCTACGCCCACGTCCTGCGGTCTCGGCCCGGGATCACCGGGCTTGCCTCGGTGGTCTACGCCGATCACGAGGAGGCTCTGCTTTCGCGGTGCTCCACGGCGGGGGAAACCGAGGCCGCCTACGTCCGCGCCTGCATCCCGCGCAAGGCCCGGCTGGACCTGATGTGGCAGGCCCGCCGCACTTTGTGTTTCGATCTCGCGATTCTGTGGCAGACGTTTCGCGGACGCCTGCGGCGCCGTTAGGGTCGGCGGCAGGGGGACTGCCGCATGCCACTTGCGATGAACCGCGAGGTGTTCATCACCTGCGCCGTGACCGGGTCGGGCGCGACCCAGGACCGGAGCCCGCATGTGCCGCGCTCGCCCGAGCAGATCGCGGCCAGTGCCATCGACGCCGCGAAGGCCGGCGCCGCCATCGTGCATTGCCATGTCCGCGATCCCGAGACCGGCGCACCGTCGCGCGATCCCTCCCTGTTCCGCGAGGTGACCGACCGTATCCGCGAGTCGCAGGTGGACGTGGTCCTGAACCTCACCGCCGGGATGGGCGGCGATCTGACCTTCGGCGCGCCCTCGGCCCCCCTGCCCCTGGCCCAAGGCACCGACATGGCCGGGGCAGAGGAGCGGGTGGCCCACCTGTTCGACTGCCGGCCCGAGATCTGCACCCTCGACTGCGGCACGATGAACTTCGCCGAAGCCGACTACGTGATGACCAATACCCCCGGCATGCTCCGCGCGATGACCCGGCTGATGGCCGAAGCCGGGGTGGTGCCGGAGGTGGAGTGCTTTGACACCGGGCACCTCTGGCTGGCGAAGTCCCTTGCCGAGGACGGCGTCCTGGCGACCCCCGCCCTCGTCCAGCTCTGCATGGGTATTCCCTGGGGCGCGCCGGACGATCTGCGGACGTTTCTGGCGATGGTGGACTCCGTTCCTGCGGACTGGACCTGGTCCGCCTTCTCCATCGGCCGGCACCAGATGCCCTTTGTCGCCGCCGCGGTGCTGGCGGGCGGCAACGTGCGGGTGGGGCTGGAGGACAACCTCTGGCTCGCCAAGGGCCAGCTCGCCACCAACGCGCAGCTGGTC
>JAMWZF010000339.1 GCA_024304875.1 Paracoccaceae bacterium | reverse complement strand
GGCCGTCGCGGGCGGCGGCGGCAAGGGGATGCGCCGGGTCGAGGCGCCGGGCGACTTCCCCGACGCCCTCCGCGCCGCGCGGAACGAGGCGGGCCGCGCCTTCGGCAACGAGGACGTGCTGATCGAGAAGTGGATCGACACGCCCCGGCACATCGAGGTGCAGGTCTTCGGAGACGGCACCCGCGCCGTCCACCTCTTCGAGCGCGACTGCTCCCTTCAGCGCCGCCACCAGAAGGTGATCGAGGAAGCGCCCGCGCCGGGCATGACCGAAGAGGTCCGCGCGGCGATGTGCGGCGCGGCGGTCAAGGCGGCCGAGGCGATCGGCTACCGCGGGGCGGGGACCATCGAGTTCATCGTGGACGGTTCGGACGGCCTGCGCCCCGACGGCTTCTGGTTCATGGAGATGAACACCCGGCTCCAGGTCGAACATCCCGTGACCGAGGCCGTTACCGGCGTGGACCTCGTCGAATGGCAGCTGCGCGTCGCCTCCGGCGAGCCGATCCCGCTGGCGCAGGACGAGATCGCCCTCTGCGGCCACGCCGTCGAGGCCCGGCTCTATGCCGAGGACGTGCCCGCCGGGTTTCTCCCTGCGACCGGGCCGCTGGATCATCTCAGCTTCCCCAAGGGCATCCGCGCCGACAGCGGGGTCGAGACCGGCGATGCCGTGACGCCCCACTACGACCCGATGATCGCCAAGCTGATCGCGGCGGGGGAGGACCGGGCGGCGGCCTTCGCGGCCCTCTCGCGCGGACTGGCAGAAACGCAGGTCGCTGGTGTCACGACGAACATCGCCTTCCTCAAGGCTCTGGTGGACGACACCGAGGTCCGGGAGGGCGCGGTGGAGACCGGCCTGATCGGGCGCAAGATCGACGCGCTGACGATGGCGCCCGAACCCTCCGCCGAGGACTGCGCGCAGGCGGCGCTGATCCTCTCCGGCCTCTGGTCCGATCCGCCCGCGCACGCGGGGTTCAGCCTCTGGCAGCCGCTCGCCTTCCCGGTGACGACGGATGCCGGCCAGGTCACCCTCAGGGCGGAGGGCCCCGGCTGGCGGGCCGAGACCCCGGCCGGCCCAGTCACCTGCACCCGCGTGGGCGACTGGCGCCTCAACGGCCGCGCGCCCCGGCCCTGGCACCGGGCAGGCCGGACTGTCACGCTCTTCGGCGCGGCACCCCTGCGCATTGCCCAGCCCGACCCGCTGGAGGCGGCGGACTGGTCGGCGGGCAGCGACGTGGTCACCGCCCCGATGCCCGGGCGGGTCGTCTCGGTCGAGGTTGCAGCCGGGGCCGAGGTGGCGCAGGGTCAGCGCCTGATGACCCTCGAGGCGATGAAGATGGAGCATGTCCTGACGGCCCCCCGCGCCGGGAGGCTGGCCGAGGTGCTGGCCACCCCCGGTGGACAGGTCGCCGCCGGAGACCTCCTCGCCCGTCTCGACCCCGAGGAGGCCGCCCAATGACGATCCGCCTGCACCACTGCCACCAGACCCGCTCGATGCGCACGCTGTGGCTCCTGAACGAACTCGAGGTGCCCTACGAGCTGGTGGTGCATCCCTTCGACCAGACGCTGCGGTCCGACACCTACCGCGCCGTCCACCCCGTCGGCCGGGTTCCGGCGCTGGAAATCGACGGCGAGGTGATGATGGAAAGCGGCGCCATCGCCGAATACCTGTGCGAACGGTTCCCCGACGCGGGGCTCGGCCGCGCACCCGGCGACCTCGACCGGATCGACTGGCTGTCCTGGGTGCATTTCGCCGAGACGGTCAGCCAGCACACCGCGAACCTGACCCAACAGCATATCGCCCTGCGGGACGACGAGATGCGCTCGCCCATCGTGATGAAGCTGGAGGCCGCGCGCCTCGGCAAGTGCCTCGCCGCCATCGAGGCGCGGCTGTCGACGCCGGTCGAGAACCGCGAGAACCTGCTGACCTCGGGCTTCTCGGCCGCCGACATCGGGGTCGGGCAGGCGGTCTGGATGGGGCAGCGCTTCGTCCGGCTGGACCCCTACCCGGAAGTTGCGGCCTGGCTGGAGCGGATCACGTCGCGCCCCGCCTTCCAGGGGGCGCTGCCGCCTGAGGGGGCGGAACTGCTCTACACCCGCGACTTCTACGAGCCCTGGCCGATGCCGACATGACGGACAGGGTTCAGGTCTACGAGGTCGGCCCCCGCGACGGGCTGCAGAACGAGAAACGGGTGATCCCCGTGACCGAGAAGATCGCGCTGATCGACGGGCTGACGGGCATCGGCCTCGCGGCGGTCGAGGTCGGCTCCTTCGTCTCGCCCAGATGGGTACCGCAGATGGCGGACACCGCCGCAGTGCTGGCCGGCATGGGCTGGGCGCACGACACGCCCGTCGCAGTGCTGGTGCCGAACCTCAAGGGGTGGGAGGCCTTCGCGGCGACCGGAGCGCCGGTGTCCGAGATCGCCGTATTCGTCTCGGCCTCGGAAGGGTTCTCGCGGGCGAACCTCAACTGCTCGGTGGCCGAGAGCCTGACGCGGATCGCGCCCGTGGTCGCCGCTGCGCTGGCCGACGGGCGGCGGGTGCGCGGCTACGTCTCCTGCGTGACCGACTGCCCGTTCGACGGGCCTGTCGCGCCGGGGGCGGTGGCGGAGGTGGTCCGCGGCCTGAGGGACCTCGCCCCGATGCCCGTCTCCCTTGGCGATACCATCGGCGCGGGCACGCCGCAGACCGTGGGCGCCATGCTGGACGCGGTGCTGGAGGTCTGCCCTGCCGCCGATCTCGCAGGCCATTTCCACGACACCGGCGGGCGGGCGCTGGGCAACATCGACGCGGCGATGGAGAAGGGCCTGCGAACCTTCGACAGCGCGGTCGGGGGCCTCGGCGGCTGCCCCTACGCGCCCGGCGCGCCCGGCAATGTGGCGACCGAGGTGGTGCTGGATCACCTCGCCGCCGCGGGGATCGAGACCGGGGTGGACCGCGATGCCGTGGCCCGGGCGGCCCAGCGGGCGCGGGCGATGAAGGCCGTGGCGGCATGAGCGAGGTTCTGGACATCGACGTCGATGGCCGCGGCGTCGCCCGACTGCGCATGACGCGGGCCGACAAGCACAACGCCCTCGACACCGCCCTGATCGACGCCCTGGCGGATGCCGCAGCGCGGCTCAGCGTCGATACGACCGTCCGGGTCGTCGTGCTCGAGGCCGAGGGCCAGAGTTTCTGCGCCGGCGGGGACCTGACCTGGATGCAGGCGCAGATGGGCGCCGATGCGGCCACGCGCCGGACCGAGGCCTTCCGGCTGGCCCACATGCTGCGCGACCTCAACGCCCTGCCGCAGCCGCTCATCGCCCGGGTGCAGGGTGCGGCCTTCGGAGGCGGCGTGGGCCTGTGCTGCGTCTCCGACGTCGTCATCGCCGCCGAAGGGGCCCGGTTCGGGCTGACCGAGACGCGCCTCGGCCTCATCCCGGCGACCATCGGACCTTATGTCCTCGCGCGGATCGGGCAGGGCGCGGCGCGGCGCTACTTCGCCTCTGCCGAGCGCTTCGGCGCACAGGTGGCGGAGCGGCTCGGACTGGTCTCCGAGGTGGTCCCGGCCGGCGAGCTCGACGCCCGGATCGAGACGCAGG
>JAMWZF010000338.1 GCA_024304875.1 Paracoccaceae bacterium | reverse complement strand
GGGCAATATCTCCGGCAGCGGCCAGATCTACCACATGCCCCACAACCGCGATTACGAGCGGACCCGGATCGACACCGGCCGGGGCGAGCGGTGGTTCTGCACCGAGGCCGAGGCGCGGGCCGCGGGCTGGCGGCCCGCCCGGAACTGAGCTTGATCCGGATCAAGGCGGCTCCCTTGGGCACCGTCCTAGTGTGACGGCGACTGACCCCGAAGGAGAAGGCCCATGTCGCACGTCCCGCACGAGATCGCCGAGGATTTTCCGTCCTACCTGGACCGGTATCATCTGCTCAAGACCACCGACGCGCACTTCTCGCGTCTGGTGGACCAGTACCACGAGGTGAACCGGGCGGTGCACCGGGCCGAGACGGACGTGGAGCCGACGAGCGACGACCACATCGCCGAACTCCGCAAGGAACGGATGACCCTCAAGGACCGGATCTGGTTGGCACTGTCGGAGGATTGACGGGCCGCCGCGGATCTCAGCTCGCGCCGCCGCCTTCGACCTGTTCGGCGAAGCGATCGAAGAACTGGTCGGCCATCTTGCGGGCAAAGCCGCCGACGATCCGGTTGCCGAGCTGGGCCAGCTTGCCGCCGACCTGCGCCTGCACGTCGTAGACAAGCTCGGTCCCCTCGGGCACCTCGTTCAGCTGCACGTCCGCATGGCCCTTGGCGAAGCCCGCGACGCCGCCCTTGCCCTCGCCGACCAGGCGATAGCTTTCGGGCGGATTGGCGTTCTCGATGGTCACGGCGCCCTTGAAGGTCGCGCTGACGGGGCCGACCTTCTGCTTGACCACGGCCTCGAAGCCCTCGTCGACCGAGCCGGTCAGCTCCTGGCAGCCGGGGATCGACTGTTTCAGGGTCTCGGGGTCGTTCAGCCGCTCCCAGACCGTCTGGCGATCGGCGGCGATGATGCGGGTGCCACTCAGTTCCATGTCCGTCTCCCCTCGTTTGGCCTGTTATGCGGGCCTGCCGCGGGCGGGTCAATCGACCTCGTAGGGCAGGAGGCCCCGGCGGTGGGGATCGACCTCGAGCCGCCGCTCGAGGGGCGGGACCGACCGCTGGTGGCATCTCTGTCGTTCGCAGATACGGCAGGAAATCCCAATCGGCTCAAAGACTTCCGGGCGCCCGATGTCCATGTGATCGGCATAGACCAGCCGGGCGGCATGGCGCACCTCGCAGCCGAGACCGATGGCGAACCTGCGGGTCGGGGCGCCCCAGGCGCCGCCCGGCTTGCTGACGTCTCGGGCGAGGCAGAAATAGCGCACGCCGTCCGGCGTCTCGGCCAGCTGGCGCAGCCATTGGCCCGGCGTTTCGAAGGCACGGTGCACGTTCCACAGCGGGCAGGCGCCGCCGAAGCGGGCGAATTGGAGGCGCGTGGCCGAATGTCGCTTGGTGATCGTGCCCGCCTGGTCGACCCGGACAAAGAAGAAGGGCACCCCCTTGGCTCCCGGCCTCTGCAGGGTCGAGAGGCGATGCGCCACCTGTTCGAGGCTGGTCCCGAAGCTCTCGGCCAGGCGTTCCAGGTCGTGCCGCGTCTCCTCGGCCGCCGCGAGGAACCGGGCGTAGGGCATCAGCGCGGCGCCGGCAAAGTAGTTGGCCAGACCCACCCGGGCGATGGCATGGGCGCCGTCGGACTGGAACCGGGCGAGGTCGAGCGTGGCGTCGATCAGTGGCGCCTGCGTCAGCAGGGCCAGTTGCAGGACCATCTGGAACCGCTGGGTCGCGGGGGCGGCGCGGGAGGACAGGGTCAGCCGCCGGGTCTCGGGGTCGAAGTGGCGCAGGCCGGAGATCTCGGCCCGCCGCACGGTGACGCCGGCTTCGGTCAGGGCCGCCTCGGCGCGCGCGGCGACATCGCCTTCCCCGGTTCCCAGCCGCTCGGCCGCCCGGTCCACCGCGTCGATGTAGTTGTCGCAATAGTGAAAGAAGTCCCGCACCTCTTCCCAGGGCGAGATCGGCACCGGCGCACCGCCCGCGCCCATCGCCTCGTCCAGCAGGGCAAGGCGCTCCTGCCCCTGCCGGTGGGCGCGGTGAAGCTCGAGGAAGGCCCGCGCCATGGCCGGCGCGTTCGAGGCGACAAGTCGCAAATCCGCAACCGGGGCCCCGCCCGAGAAGACCGGATCGGCCAACGCCTCGCGCATGTCGCTGACCAGCCGCTCGGTATCGCCCGAGCTGAGCTCGGTCACGTCCTGCCCGAACTCCTGCGCCAGGGCGAGCAGCACCCGGGCCGAGACGGGCCGGTTGTTGTTCTCCATCTGGTTCAGATAGGGCAGGGACACGCCCAGCTTGCCGGCGAAATCCTTCTGGGTCAGCCCCAGCCGGGTCCGGATCTCGCGCAGTTTCGCGCCCGCATAGAGCTTTTGCGTCGGCATGGCCCGGTTTCGCAGATTAGCGGCACCCGCGCCAGCCTTTGCAAAGCTCAGGTCGGTGCGCCGTCCCCACGCGTCAGTTGCCGCTCGCGCCAGAGCACGATCAGCACCGCGCCGAGGCCGCAACTCGTCGTCGCCAGCATCAGCGCGAGCAGGGGCAGGGGGGTCGCCCCCTCGCCCATGAGCGCCCCGGCCGTCGCCGAGAGCAGCGCGCCGCCGCCGATCATGATCGTCCCGCCGAGGCCCGACGCCGACCCCGCCAGTTCGGGCCGGATCGACACGACCCCGGCCGAGGCGTTCGGCAGGACCATGCCGTTGCCGAGGCCGACGAAGGCGAAGAGCGAGAAGAACAGGAGCGGTTGCGACAGCCCGCCGAGGTAGAGGATCAGATGGATCGACAACCCCGAGACCGTCAGGATCGCGCCCCAGAGGATCATCCGGTTGATCCCGAACCGGGTCGAGTATCGCCCCGAGATGCCGTTGCCGACGAGGTAGCCGACCGCCGGGAAGCCGAACATCAGCCCCATCTCCGACGGCGACAGGCCGAAGTAGTTGGTGGCGAGGTAGGGCGCCCCGCCGAGGAAGGCGAAGAAGGCTCCCGAGGCCAGCGCCGCCGCCATCGCGTAGCCCCAGAACCGGTAGGAGGTGAGCAGGGCCGGGTAGCCCTTGAACTGTTCGCTGAAGCGGGCCTGCCGGGTCTGCATCGTCTCGCCCAGGTCGACGACGATGAGGGCCAGAAGGGCGACGCCGAAGAGGAACATCAGCCAGAAGTTCGCCTTCCAGCCGAACCAGTCGTCCAGCGCACCGCCGATCGCCGGGGCGACCATCGGCACCAGCGACATGCCCATGGTCACGTAGCCGATCATCGAGGCGGCCTGGTTCATCGGCACCACGTCGCGCACGATGGCGCGGGACAGGACCATGCCCGTCGCGACGACCGCCTGGCAGCAGCGGAAGAACAGGAAGATCTCGGCCGTTGGGGCATAGATGCAGCCGAGGGTCGCGATCAGGTAGAGCGTCACCGACCCGATCAGGACCGGCCTGCGCCCGAACCAGTCGGACAGGGGCCCCACGAATATCTGCAGGATCGCATTCATCGCGAGGAACAGCGAGACCGACAGGCCGATCACGGCGTAGTCCACGTCGAAGTGGACCGCCATCGCGGGCAGCGACGGCAGGAAGACGTTCATCGTCAGGGCCGTGATCGAGGCGACAAGCACCAGGGTCAGGACGTGGGGCGGGGTGGTCCGGTCCGCGAAGCGGACGGTCTGTCCATAGCTCA
>JAMWZF010000337.1 GCA_024304875.1 Paracoccaceae bacterium | reverse complement strand
GCGGCCGGTCTGCTGCCGGAGCCCGTCCTGCTGACCGCCGGCATCGCCCTTGTCCTGCTGGTCGCCGATCCGGTGACAAGCGCGGCCACCACCGCGGGCCGCTGGCTGAACGGCGCGCTCTATGCCGCGCTGGTCGTGCTCTTCGCGGCGGGCTGGACCGGGGCCGCGCCCGTCCAGATCGCCGTCGCCGCCGCCCTTCTGACCTCTCTCGCCGCGCCGCTGATCGACGAAGCCGCGCTGGCCTACTGGATAGCCAAACGGAGGCGGCGCCATGGCCGGACCTGACCGCAACCCGATCCGCCGCCTGCTGGCCCTGCCGAACGAAAGCCGGACCAAGACGGTGCTGGTGGCCTTCCTGGTCTCGGCCGTCTGCGCGGCACTGGTCAGCGGCGCGACGGTCATGCTGCGCCCGATCCAGGCGGCGAACCGGGCAGCCGAGGAACAGGCCCGGATCGCCGCCCTGGTCGAGGGCATCCCCGGCATGGCCGAGTTGCTGGAGCGGTCCGGCGGCGAGCTGTCGACCGTGGTGATCGACCTCGAGAGCGGCCGGGCGGCGCAGGAGGTGACGCCGGCCACCCTGCAGACCGCCCTCGCCGATCCCGCCAACTGGACCGCCCTCGACGCGGGAGAGGACCTCGCCGGCCTAGGCCAGCGGCCGGATTACGTGCAGGTCTTCCTCCTGCGCAACGGAGAGGAGATCTCGCTCGTCCTGCTCCCCCTCAGCGGGCAGGGCTACGGCGGGCGGATCGACGCGATCATGGCCCTGCGCGGCGACATGAACAACGTGGCCGGCATCGCCGTGACGAACCATTCCGAGACCCCGGGCCTCGGCGGGCGGATCGAGGAAGCCGCCTGGCAGGCCGGCTTTCCGGGGACCGAGCTGCGCGACGCCAGCGGCGAGGTGCAATTCCGCGTCGCCCGGGGGACGGCGTCGAGCGTCCACGAGGTCGACGGCATCACCGGCGCGACCCGCACCGGGCGCGGCGTCACCAACATGGTCCGTTTCTGGATGGGCCCGGACGGCTACGGCCCCCTCATGGACGCCATCCGGCGCGGGGAGTTCTGAGCCATGGCAGCGCGCGGCGGATACTGGTCCACCCTCACCGACCCGCTGATCCGGCAGAACCCGGTGACGCTGCAGATCCTCGGGATCTGCTCGGCGCTGGCGGTGACGACGACCCTTGCGACGGCAGTCACCATGTCCGTGTCGCTGACCATCGTGGTGACCCTCTCGGCCTGGATCATCAGCCTGATCCGGCGTCACATCCCGGGCGCGATCCGGCTGATCGTGCAGATCGTCATCATCGCCTCGCTGGTCATCGTCATAGACCAGGTCCTTCAGGCCTACCTGCCGGACATCAGCCGCGCCCTCTCGGTATACGTCGGGCTCATCACCACCAATTGCCTCGTCCTCGGCCGGACCGAGGCCTACGCCCGCCACCATTCCCCGTTGCCCGCGATGGCCGACGCCTTCGGGAACGGGCTGGGATATTCGCTGATCCTGATCGTGCTCGGGGGCGTCCGCGAGCTCTTCGGCAAGGGCGAGCTGTTCGGTGTCCAGGTCCTGCCGCTGGCGAGTGACGGCGGCTGGTTCACCCCGCTCAGCCTGATGCTGCTTGCGCCCTCGGCCTTCTTCCTTCTCGGCCTGCTGGTCTGGACCATCCGCAGCCTCCTGCCCGAGCAGTCCGAGGCGCGCGAGACCACGCCGCCCCTGACGGGGGAGCCGGCAGAATGACCGACCTGTGGAGCCTGTTCCTGACCGCGGCCTTCGTCGACAACATGCCGCTGACCCTGTTCCTCGGCCTCTGCACCTTCCTCGCCCTGTCCAAGCGGCCCGAGGCGGCGCTGGGGCTGGGCGTCGCGATGACGGGTGTGCTGGGCGTGACCGTCCCGCTCAACCACCTGATCTACACCTTCCTGCTGGCCCCCGGCGCCTGGGCCTGGGCGGGGCTGCCCGAGATCGACCTGTCCTACCTGTCGCTGATCGCCTTCATCGGCGTGATCGCCGCGTCGGTCCAGCTGCTCGAGATGCTGCTGGACCGGTTCCTGCCCGCGATCCACGCGGCCTTCGGCGTCTTCCTGCCCCTGCTGACGGTGCAATGCGCGATCCTCGCCGGCAGCCTCTTCATGGTCGAGCGCAGCTATACGCTGGCGCAATCGGCCGTCTTCGGAGTCGGCAGCGGGGCCGGATTCGCGGTTGCGGTGGCGATGCTGGCCGCGATCCGCACGCGGCTGGCCTATGCCGACCTGCCGGCGGGGCTGCGCGGCCTCGGCATCGCCTTCATCCTGACCGGGCTCATGTCCCTCGGCTTCGCGGCCTTCGCGCAGATGGCGGCGGCGCAATGACCGAGGTCCTGCTGGGCAGCACCGTGGTCATGGCCCTCGTGGTGGGGCTGACCCTCGGCCTCGTCGCCCTGCGGCGGCGGCTGGTGCCGGACATCGCGCTGGACGTGACGGTGAACGACGGCCTGCACCTGGACGCCCGGCGGGGAGACAGGCTGCTGGCCGTGCTGCATGCCTCGGGCGTGATGATCCCGGCGGCCTGTGGCGGGTCGGGGACCTGCGGGCTCTGCCGCGTCACCGTGACCGGCGAGGGCGCGGGAGAGCCGCAGGCGACCGAGCGCGGCGTCCTGTCGCCGGGAGAGCGGCGGGCGCATGTGCGGCTGGCCTGCCAGACCAGCCTGCGGGGGGACTGCGCGGTCGAAGTTCCCTCCGACATCCTCGACGCCGGAGGCGGCGTGACCTGCACCGTCGCCTCGACCCGGATGCTGGCCCCGCTGATCCGCGAGATCGTGGTCGACCTGCCGGCGGACCACCCCTCCGACTTCAAGGCGGGCGACTTCATGCAGATCACGGCGCCGGCCTACGACCTCGATTTCCGCGACCTCGACGTGCCCGAGGCGTTCCGCGATGCGTGGGAGATCGCCGGTTGGCGCGCCCTCCGGTCCGCATCGGACAGCGACGTGACCCGCGCCTATTCCCTCGCCACCCGGCCCCAGGACGCAGGCCGCGCGGTGTTCAACATCCGCCTCGCCGTTCCCCCAGCCGGGCAGGAGGACGAGATCCCCCCGGGGATCGTCTCGTCCTGGCTGTTCTCGCTGACCGCGGGGGACGAGATCACCCTGTCGGGCCCCTTCGGCGACTTCCATGTCCAGCCCACGGGCCGCGAGATGGTCTATATCGGCGGCGGCGTCGGCATGGCCCCGCTGCGGGCGATGATCCACCAGGAGCTCGGGCGCGGCACCGGGCGGCAGCTGCGCTACTTCTACGGCGCCCGGAGCGCCGCCGACCTGTTCTACACCGAAGAGTTCGAGGCGCTGGCCGCGGCCCACCCCAACTTCCGCTGGACCCCGGTCCTGTCCGACCCCGCCCCCGGCGACCGTTGGACCGGTGCGACGGGCTTCGTTCACGAGACCCTCGGGGCGCAGATGCAGGCGCACCCCGCGCCGGAGGACTGCGAATACTACCTCTGCGGCCCGCCGGTGATGATCTCGGCCGTGCTGTCGACGCTCGAAAGCCTCGGGGTCGAGCCTGCCTCCATCTTCTACGACGACTTCGGAGCCTGAGTGATGAGACATCGGACACTGACCCGACGCAGCGCCCTCGCCCTCATGGGGGCCGGGCTGGTTCTTCCCGGCGCGGCGCTGGCGGGCGGAACCCCGACG
>JAMWZF010000336.1 GCA_024304875.1 Paracoccaceae bacterium | reverse complement strand
AACCGGCGACCCCAGGACCGAGCGGCCCGAGCTTCTGGTCTTCTGCGGCCTCCTGGGGCTGATCGGCCCGCTGGCGATCACGCTGGGCGTTCTGGCCGTGCAGTCCATCGCCCCCGGCCACGATCCCATCCGCCACACCATCAGCGATCTGGCCCGGGGCGACACCGCGCTCATCATGGACACGATCTTCTACATCGACGCCGCCGCGATGCTGGCCCTGGCGATCGGTGCCGCCCACCTGCACCTCGGCGACTGGGACTGGTCGCTCGGCATCTTCGCTCTCAGCCTGCTGGCCCTTGCGATCACGCTGCTGGGCATCTGGGACGAGTTCAACGGGGGCGGGTCCGAGGAGCTGTCGGTCCACAGCCGGATCGCGATGGCGCTGTTTCCGCTCTACCTGGTCGGCCCCCTGTCGATGGCCCGTGGCATCGGGCGGGCGAGCCGGGCCCACCGGCGCCTGTTTCTCGCGGGGGCGGTGCTCTGGCCGATCACGGCCCTGATCTACCACTACGGACCCGAGGCCTACGAGGGCCTGACCGAGCGCATCGCCGGGGCGACGACGATGCTCTGGACCCTGCCGCTGGGCCACGTTCTGTTGCGGCGCGGACTGCACCGGGTCTGACCGGCTAGTCTCCGACCGATCCGACGGGGGGCAGGGCCGCCCGGGCCGCCTGCCTCAGCGCGCGGGTCAGGGGCCGGATCGCCCCGGCGGTCAGGCTGCGGACCTGCCAGTAGAGCGGGACCTCATGGGTCCGTTCCGGCATCAGGGCCACCAGCCGCCCGGCGCCCAGATGACCGGCAACGAGCGGCAGGGGGTTCAACCCCCAGCCCAGCCCCTCGAGCGCGGCGGTGACGAAGCCCATCGTCGAGGGCAGGTGATGGGCCGGGGGCGACACGGGCCGCCCCGTCACCCCCGCGAGCCAGCTGCGCTGGAGGGCGTCCTTGCCCGAGAACTCCAGCATTGGCGCCCGCGCCAGGGCCTCGGCGGTGAGGCCCGCGCCGAAGTGGCGGGCGTGGAAGGCGGGCGAACAGGTCGCGACATAGCGCATCACGCCAAGGGGCAGCACATCGCAGCCCTGCACAGGCTGCGCCCGGGAACAGATCGCCGCGCTCACGTCGCCGTCCCGCAGGCGCAGGTGCGCCGCGCTCTCGTCCTCGACCACCACGTCGTAGAGAAACCCCGCGCGGGGCAGGGCGGGGATCGCCCAGGTATCCAGGCTGTCGGCGTTGATCGCAAGCCGCAGCCGGGCGGGCAGGGACCGGCCGAGGTCGCGCGAGAGGTCCGCCTCCAGAAGGGCGAGGTCGCGGGCGTGGCGGGCAAGGCGCCGGCCGGTCTCGGTCGCCTGCACGGGGCTGGTGCGCAGGACGAGCGGCGCGCCCACCCGGTCCTCCAGCGCCCGGATCCGCTGCGAGATCGCAGAGGGCGTGACACCCAGCTCTCCGGCCGCGGCGTCGAAGGCGCCGAGCCGCAGCACGGCTTCGAGGGCGGCCAGCTGGTTGGGATCATGCATTAGACAGGCTTACTCAGGTTCAGTCGGATTAACTGGCCTTCATCAGATCACGCCGATAGCACGGCCCGCAACGGCAAAGGGGCACGGCATGACGGCGGCACTGTTCGGTTTCTCTCTGGGCTTCTCCCTCATCCTCGCCATCGGCGCGCAGAACGCCTTCGTCCTGCGGCAGGGGCTGCGGCGCGAACACGTCCTGCCCATCGCGCTGACCTGCGCGGTGTCGGACGCGGCGCTGATCGCCGCCGGAGTCTCGGGCTTCGCGGCGCTGACCGACACGCTGCCCCGCCTCGCGCCGCTGATGCGCTGGCTGGGCGCGACCTTCCTGCTCGGCTACGGCGCACTTGCCTTCCGCCGGGCCTGGACCGGGGGCGCTGCGCTGAATGCGGCCGGGCAGGGCACCGGGAGCCTGCGCCGCGCGGTGCTGACCTGCCTCGCCCTGACCTGGCTGAACCCGCATGTCTACCTCGACACCGTGCTGCTGATCGGCGCCGCGGCGACGCGCTGGCCGGGGCAGGAATGGGCCTTCGGCGCCGGGGCGGTCACGGCCTCCTTCGTGTTCTTCTTCGCGCTGGCCTACGGCGCCCGCCTGCTGGCGCCGGTCATGGCGCGGCCCGGCGCCTGGCGGGTGCTGGACGCCGGGATCGGCGCGGTGATGTGGGCCATCGCGGCGGGGCTGATCCTGGGCCAGTAGGGCTTGCCGACCGCGACCGGTTGGTCCATCTCACCGGCATGGCAGAGCAGAACCGCCCCCTCGCCGGTGTCTTCTGGATGGTGCTGACGGGGCTGTGTTTCGTGGCCGTCACCGCCATCGTGAAACACGTGGGCGACGACATCCCCGCCGCCCAGTCGGCCTTCCTGCGCTACGCGCTCGGGCTGGTCTTCCTGCTGCCGATGATCCGGCCCATCCTGCGGGCGCATCTGACGCGCAGGCAGCTGAAACTCTTCGCCTTTCGCGGGGTCGCCCATACCATCGCGGTGATCCTGTGGTTCTACGCGATGACCCGCATCTCGATCGCCGAGGTGACGGCGATGAACTACCTCTCGCCGGTCTACGTCACCATCGCCGCGGCGGTGATCTTCAAGGAGGCGCTGCCGCCCCGCCGGCTGGCGGCGGTCGTGGTGGCGCTGGTGGGCGCGATCATCATCCTGCGGCCGGGCCTGCGAGAGCTGAACGACGGGCACCTTGCCATGGTCTTCACCGCCATCGCCTTCGCCGCGGGCTACCTGACGGCCAAGCAGCTCTCGGGCGAGGTCAGCGCCGCCGTGGTGGTGGGGATGTTGTCGCTGACCGTGACCATCGGGCTGACGCCCTTCGCGCTGGCGGTCTGGGTCACGCCGGGGTGGACGGACGTGGCTTGGCTCTTCGGCGTCGCCTGCTTCGCGACGGCGGGACACTACACCATGACGCTGGCCTTCGCCGCGGCGCCGCTGACGGTGACGCAGCCGGTGACCTTCCTGCAGCTGATCTGGGCGGTGACGCTCGGCGCCGTGGTCTTCGGAGAGCCGGTGGACGGCTGGGTCGTCTTCGGCGGGGCCGTGATCCTCGGCGCGATCAGCTTCATCACCTGGCGCGAGCACCGGGCCAAGGCGCGGATCACCCCGGCGGTGGCGGAAACCAAGACCTGAAAATCGGGTTGCATCGGGACGGCGTTAAGACTTTCTTAACGAAATGTTCCGCATCTGTTCAATCCTCGCCGCGCTCCTGCTCGCGGCCCCCGCACTCGCCGACATCACCGGCCGGGCGCGGGTCATCGACGGCGACACGCTTGAGGTCGCCGGCACCCGCATCCGCCTGCACGGCATCGACGCGCCCGAGATCGGCCAGCCCTGCCGCGTGGACGGCGGCGAGGCGCTCGACTGCGGGCGCTGGTCCCGGGACGGGGTCGCGCGGCTCTTCGGCAGGGCGCGGACGGAGTGCAGGGCCATCGAGCTCGACCAATACGGCCGCACGGTCGCCAAGTGCTACGTGGGCGGCACCGACATGAATGCCCGCATCGTCGAGCAGGGGCTGGCCTTCGCCTACCGCCGCTACTCGATGGACTACGACCTGACCGAGAAGCAGGCGGCGGTGGCGGGCGTCGGGCTCTGGTCCATGTCGGTCGAGGCCCCGGCCGAGTTCCGCCAGCCCGACCCGCAGGCCCCGCCCGGCGACTGCACGATC
>JAMWZF010000335.1 GCA_024304875.1 Paracoccaceae bacterium | reverse complement strand
AGCAGGAGATCGACGCGATGCGCGCCTGGCTCGAGGCACGCGGCATCGAGGTGCCCGACAGCTGATCCGTTCTCTCCGGCGCGGCATCTTCATGCGGCCCGGAGCCGTCATTCGGCAGGGGGGGTGCACCATGCCTGAATGTTTCCGAAGGACCCGAAGCGGCGCTGCGGCAGGAGGCGCGGCCCTCAGGCATGACACGATGACGCGACCGGCGCAAAGTCGACATTCGCACGAACCCCGATCAACGGCCGCTTCCGACTGGATGTGGACACGCCCTCGGATCATACCGATACTTGCACAAGGCGAATACGTGAGTAGCGAAGTGACTGTGAGCGCAGAGAGAATGCGGTTCGAAGTCGAACCGCGCGACGGCGAGACCGTAGGCGAGGTCGCGCTGCGCCGCATCCGCCTGCACATCGTCAACGGCCGGCTGAAGCCGGGCGAGAAGCTCAAGCTGGAACGAATGCGCGAGGTCTACGGGGCCTCGGTCACGACCCTTCGCGAGATCCTGAACCGGCTCGCGGTCGAGGAACTGGTGGCCGCCGAGGGCCAACGCGGCTTTCGTGTCGCCGCCGTCAGCGACGCCGAGCTGCGCGACCTGGCCGAGCTGCGTATCCTTCTGGAGACCCACGCCCTGCGGCAGTCGATGGCTCTGGGCGACCTCGACTGGGAGGCCGCGGTCGTCTCGGCCCACTACAAGCTGTCGGCGATCGAGAAGGTCCTGATCCGGTCCCCGCAGGAGGCGGTGGAGAGTTGGGTCGCCGCCGACTGGGGCTTTCACTATGCCACCATCGCGGCCTGCCCCCAGCCGGTGCTGGCCCGGACCCATGCCTCGGTGTTCGACCGCTTCGCCCGGTATCACATGCTCGCGCTGAACTTCAGGGGCGAACCCGTGGCGCGGCAGCACGCCGACCTGCGCGACCTCGTCATCGAGCGCAAGGCAGATGCGGCGGTCGATCTTCTGACCGACCACATCCGCAGCGGGGTGGAGCATATCCTGGACGGGGGCGGCTTCGACTGACCGTCAGGCGGCCCGCGCCCATTCGGCCAGCTTGCGCAGGGCGAATTCGTAGCCCCGGATGCCGAAGCCCTCGATCTTGGCCGAGGCGGCCTTGGAGGGGTAGCTCAGGTGCCGGAACTCGTCGCGCCGGAACAGGGGCGAGATGTGGATCTCGATGATCGGCCGGTCGTAGATCAAGAGCGCGTCGAGGATCGCGATGGAGGTCGAGGTGAAGCCGGCCGGGTTCAGGATCAGCCCCGCCGTCGCGCCCCGGCCCTGCTTGATCCAGCCCATGATCTCGGCCTCGCTGTCGGACTGGCGGAAGTCGATGGCGACGCGCTCGTCCTCGGCCGTCCGCTGACAGAGCGCCTCGACGTCGGCCAGCGTGTCGTGGCCGTAGACCTCGGGCTGGCGGGTGCCCAGCATGTCGAGGTTGGGGCCGTTGATGATGAGGATGGTGTCCACTTTGGTCTCCGAAAGGGTCATCCGCCGTAGCCGTAGAGCCGCGGCAGCCAGAGCACGACGCCCGGCAGGAAGGTGATGATGCCGAGGCCCGCGATCATGATCGCGAGGAAGGGCAGAAGGTGGCGGATCGTCTCGCGGATCGGCGAGCGGGTGATCGAGGTCACGACGAAGAGCAGAAGCCCGTAGGGCGGCGTCGCCAGCCCGATCATGGTGTTGACCACGACGATCACCCCGAAGTGCACCGGGTCCACCCCGAGCGACACGGCGGTCGGCAGGAAGATCGGCACGATGACCAGCAGGATCGCGTTCGCCTCGAGCAGGCAGCCCAGCAGCAGCAGGATCGCGTTCACCAGAAGCAGGAAGGTGATCATCGTCAGCTCGGTATCGCCAAGCGCGTCGCGGATGACATTGGGCACCTGCTCGATCGTCACGACGTAATTGAACGCCAGCGCCCCGGCGATCAGGAAGCCAACGGCGGCGGTGGACTTGGCCGAGGCGCGGACCGTCTCGTAGGCCGTGCGCAGGCTGACCGAGCGGTAGAGCAGCGTCGAGACCAGGAAGGCGTAGAGCGCGGCCAGCGCCGCCGCCTCGGTCGGGGTGGTCACGCCGCCGTAGATGCCGACCAGAAGGATCACGGGCATCAGCAGCGCCGGAACCGCCCGCAGGGTGATCCGCGGCAACTCGCGCAGGGGGACCGGGTCGTCTACCGGATAGCCGTGGATGCGGGCCTGCCAGGCGTTCATCACCATCAGCAGGATGCCGAGGATCAGCCCCGGCGCGACACCGCCGAGGAAGAGGTAGCCGATCGAGGTGTCCGAAACGAGGGCGTAGAGCACCATCGGGATCGACGGCGGGATGATCGGGCCGATGATGGCCGAGGCCGCCGTGATCGCCCCGGCGTAGGCGCCCGGATACTTCCCGTCCTTGGTCATCAGGTTGATGATGATCCGCCCCATGCCCACCGCGTCCGCGATGGCCGAGCCGGACATGCCCGAGAAGATCAGCGAGGAGACCACGTTGACGTGCCCCAGCCCGCCCCGGAACCGCCCCACGAGGGCGCGGCAGAAATCCAGCAGCTTGTCCGAGAGGGAGCCCACGTTCATCAGGTCGGCGGCGAAGATGAAGAGCGGGATCGCGAGCAGGACGTAGGAGCCGTAGAGGCCGGTCAGCATCTGCTCGAAGGCGATGGACATGTCCTGCCCCTGCAGCAGCAGGTAGAAGACGGAGGAGGCCAGCATCGCGTGCCCGATGGGCAGGCCGATGATGGCGGAAGTGACGATCAGGGCGACGGCGACGCCGAATTCCCAGCTCATTCCGCGACATCCTTGCGGCCGATGGCCTCGTCCGAGGACAGGCCGGTGTCGCGTCCGCTGGCGGAGCCCCAGAAGATCCAAGCATAGCGCAGGATCGTCACGACCGAGAAGATCAGCGCGACGGAGTAGACCCAGGAGAAGGGGATATCGAGGTAGGAGGTCTCCTGGATCTTCATGAAGGTCACGAAGTCCCAGAGCGCCGGCAGGGACCAGGCGTAGATGCCCACCAGCATGACCGAGAAGACGGCGCGGAACCAGCGCCGGACCTGCGGCGAGACGCTGCCGTAGAGGATGTCGAAGCGGATCTCGTCCCGCTCCTCGACCGAGACCGACTGCCCCCAGAGCAGGATCCAGAGCCAGGCGATGACGCAGACCTCGACCGTCCAGCCGACCGGACTGTCGATGACGTAGCGCATGAAGACCTGGATGATGAAGCAGACGAACATCGCGGCCAGCAGGATCGCCGGCACCGCGTCGGCAAGGCCGCGCAGGATGCGGAGGGCTCTGGAGGGGGCGTTGGACATGGGCGAAATCCGTCAGCGCCGGGCCCGCCGTCGAGTGGCGGACCCGGCGTCGTGTCAGTCGGCGCGCCTTATTCGGCCAGCGCGTTGATCCGGTCGAGCATGCCCTCGGGCCAGCTCGCCGCGAACTCGGACTCCAGGTATTTGGCCTGGGCGTATTCGCGGAAGGCGTCCCGGTCGGGTTCGTAGACCCGCAGGCCCTCGTCCTCGAAAAACTCGACCAGCTCGGCCTCTCGGTCGAGGTGGCGCTGGGTCGAGGTCGCGATGGCGGCGTCGACGGCGGACTGCAGGGTTTCCTGCTCTTCGGCCGACATGCCGTCCCAGAGCTCCTTGGAGATCGCGAGGACGTCGAAGCCGACGAGGTGGCCGGTCAGGACGATCTGGCTCGTCACCTCGTAGAACTTCATGTTGTAGTCGTT
>JAMWZF010000334.1 GCA_024304875.1 Paracoccaceae bacterium | reverse complement strand
ATACGTTCCTGCGGGCCGCACTGGAAGATCTGAAGTCGATACGGCTTCTGGGGTTCACCTTCGTGATCGGCGCCTCCTGCGCGATCATGGGGCCCTTCGGAACCTTCTCCAAGATGGCTCCGATGCAGCGGCTGCCCTTCTGGATGGGGCTTGTCTTCGGCTACATGATAATCGGCCTGGTGATCCGGCTTGTCACGGAACGTCGCTGGCCCGCAATGGCACACTCGGGACGCCTGCCGCTGGAGGCCATGGCCGTCAGCCTCGTCACCACGCCCTTCACCCTCATCTGGACCCATCTCATCGGCGGCGCCGGCTACGAGATGCGACTCGGGGCCGTTGAACTTTTCGTCATCGCGGTGGCAACTTACGTTCTCGTCGACCTCACGCTCAAGCTGCCGGAGGATGAACACCTGCGGCGGCGTGCCCAGCCCCTGCCGCGGCTCGCCCGGCGGCTCGGCCGCACCAGCGCGGCTGCGATCATCCACCTCACCGTCGACGACCATTACGTCGAGGTGACCCAGGCCGACGGCACCCAGCACCGTCTGCTGATGCGGTTTTCGGACGCGGTGGACGAGATGGACGGCGTCGCGGGCTTCTGCGTCCATCGCTCCCACTGGGTCCGCAAGTCCGCGATCCGCGAGGTCTGGCGCGAGCGGGGGCGCGACATGCTGCGTCTGAGCACCGGCAAGGTGGTGCCCGTCAGCAAGACCTACCGGCCGAACCTCGTCGCCGCGGGGATCCTGGCCGAGACGGCCTGAGACGCAAGGCGCGACAGCGGCACCGGCACCGCCCGCGGGCCGGTGAGCACCGCGATGGCGTCCGGGCCGAACAGCCTCGTGATGGCGGGATCGGTGCAGCTCAGTCCGCCGGTATAGGCGCCGAATGCCGGCATCACGATCCGGCCCGCGTCGGCCACGAAGGCCGCCCGCGACCCGCCCGCCAGCCGCGCCTTGGGGTGGTAGTGACCCGAGACGTCCGGCCCCGCCCCCGCGATATGCCGGAAGGTCAGGGGCCCGGTGCGGAGCGCGTCCAGATGATGACCCGAGAGCCCCGAGGGACCCGGATCGTGGTTCCCTTCGATCCAGGTCCAGTCCCGCCCTGCCTGCATTCGCGCGATCCGCAGGCGGTGCGCCTCGTCCAGCGCCTCGGCCGCCGCGCTGTCGTCGAAACTGTCGCCGAGGCAGACCACCCGGGCCGGGTCCAGTGCATCGACCAGCGCCTCCAGTCGGTCCAGCGTCGCCTCGGTCTCGTATGGAGGCAGAAGAGTGCCGCCCCGGCGGGCAAGGCGCTCGGACTTGCCGAGGTGCAGGTCCGAGACGCAGAGCAGCCCTTCGGCCGCCCACCAGAGCGCGCCCGAGGGGAGGGCCGTCAGTGCCGCGCCGGCGAGGGTGAGGGGGTGGCCGTTCATGGTCCGTTCCTGCCGGGTTTCGCGGCGATCGGCAAGGGGTCCCGTCTCGCCGGGCACCGGTCTCCCGGCTGCCGCGTGGTCCGCGTTTATGGGCCAGAATGAAGCAGGAGCGCCGCGCCTCCCCTTCATTCTGGCAGAAAAACGCATCCGCCGCCGGCAAGAGGCGCAGGGCCCGGGAGGGGGGGCGCCTAGATGCGGACCGGGTCGGCCTTGGCGATCCGGTCGAAGTCCATCAGCGTCTTCACCAGCGCGGGCATCTGGTCGAGCGGGATCATGTTGGGCCCGTCCGAGGGCGCGGTGTCCGGGTCCTCGTGCGTTTCGATGAAGACCGCGGCGATGCCCTGTGCCACCGCCGCGCGGGCCATCACCGGCGCGAACTCCCGCTGCCCGCCCGAGGAGCCGCCCTGTCCGCCCGGCTGCTGCACCGAGTGGGTGGCGTCCATCACCACCGGGTAGCCCGTCTTCGCCATCTCGGGCAGGGACCGCATGTCGGCCACCAGCGTGTTGTAGCCGAAGGACACGCCCCGCTCGGTCAGCAGGATCCGCTCGTTCCCGGTCGAGGCGACCTTGGCGGCGACGTTGGCCATGTCCCAGGGGGCGAGGAACTGGCCCTTCTTGACGTTGATGACTGCGCCGGTCGCGCCCGCGGCCAGCAAAAGGTCGGTCTGGCGGCAGAGGAAGGCGGGGATCTGGAGCACGTCGCAGACTTCGGCCACGGGGGCGCATTGATCGGCGCCGTGGATGTCGGTCAGGACCGGCAGGCCGAGCTCGGCCTTGACGGCGGCCAGAACCTCCAGCCCCTCGTCGATCCCGAGGCCGCGCTTGCCCGACAGGGAGGTCCGGTTCGCCTTGTCGTAGCTGGCCTTGAAGATGTAGCCGGCGCCGACCTCGGCGCAGGCCGTCATCATCGCCTCGGCGATCATCAGGGCGTGGTCCCGCCCCTCGAGCTGGCAGGGACCGGCGATCACGGTCAGGGGGGCGTCGTTCGACAGGCTGAGGTCGCCGACGGCAACGGTCTTCTGGGGCGTCATTGCAGGGCCTTTCGGGTCGGGTCGGGGCCTCTTCTATCCCCGCCCGCCCGTCAGGACGAGACCTGTTCGCGCAGGATCGACGCGGTGAGCGAGATCATCAGGTAGATGCCCGCGAAGATGAGGAAGGCCAGCACCGTGTTCTCGAAGGCGCGCGGGTAGGTCGCCTCGTCCGGCGCGATGGGGGCCACGCCGAGGGACAGGTAGCGCACCTGGCGGTTCGCCTCGATCCGGGCGGTCTCCATCTGCTGCAGGGCCTGCTGCACCATGACGGTCTGGAAGGTGTAGTTCTCCTCGGCCAGCCGCAGTTCGGTGTTGGTGGTGGCGAGGCTCTGTCCATTGGCATTCGCCTCGGTCAGGTCGCGGCGCAGCTCGTCGATCAGGTTGTCGATGCCCTCGATCTGACCCTGCAGGGCGTTCACCTGCGCCTCGTTCGGGCGCCGCACGGCGAGGCGGGTCTGCAGTTCCAGCTGAAGCTGCTGACGCTGGCTTTCGAGCTGCGAGATCTGGGCCGTCTTGGCTGCGGTCTCGCCCACCGGGTCGACGGTGGTGGTCTCCTGCTGGAGGGTGAGCCAGGTCTGAAGCGCCTCGGCCCGGCGCGCCTCGGCCTCCTCGTAGCTGGAGCGGGCACCCTGCATCGCATCCGCCCTGACCCGCTGGGTCAGCTGGTCCACCCTCTCCTCGGCATAGGAGATCAGCGCCTCGGAGAACCGCTGCGAGGCCTCGGGCGAGGCGGCGATCACCTCCATCTTCAGCAGGCCCTCGGTCGGATCGTAGGAGACGCGCACCATGTCCTGGTAGAGCGCATAGGCCGCCTCGTCCGAGGCCTCGGGGTCGAGCCGCTGGATCGGGTCGATCTCCTCGCTGGCGAAATGCGCCTTGAAGCCTTCCTCGGCATTCAGCCGCTGCAGCGCCTCGCGCGAGATGAGGAAGGACTGGACCGAGATCGAATCCTGCTGCGTCGCCATCGAGGTGCCCGAGAACAGCCCGCCGAGGCCGGCGGCGCCCTGGGCCTCGGCCTGCTGGATGATGAACTCGGACTTGGTGGCATACATCGGCGTCGCGATCATGGCGAAGTACCAGCCGACCAGAAGGGTGGGCAGGCCGACGAAGACCGCCAGGCGCGAGAACAGCATCGCCACCTTGCGGCGACGGCGCCGGGCGATGTCCCTCTGGATCTGGAAGATCTCGGCGGCGCGTTCGGCCGCAGGATTGCGGGCCGGGCCGGTTTCCGTCGAGGGCAGGGTGCCGCCCTGGCGGACGGTCTGGGGCAGCTGGACCTTGCCGGTCTGGGCGA
>JAMWZF010000333.1 GCA_024304875.1 Paracoccaceae bacterium | reverse complement strand
CCGCCTGCGAGAGCGGTTTGCGGCCTGGCGTGGCGCCGAGTCGTCAGGTCAGTCGGCGGGGCAGAAGACCTCGTAGACCCGTTCGAGCACCGGGGTCACCCGCGGGTCGGCGAGGCGGTAGCGGATGACGCGGCCGTGCCGGCTGGCGGCGACGTAGCCTTCGGCCCTGAGCCGGGCCAGCTGGCCCGAGACGTAGGACTGGCTGGCGCCCAGCATCTCCTCGAGCTCTCCGACGCTTCGCTCGCCGGGAACGAGGGCGCAGAGCAGGCGCATCCGGGAGGGGTTGCCCAGCGCCTTGAGCAGGCTTGCCGCTTCGGTCGCCGCCTGCGCGACGCGTTCCTCGTCCATGTGGGTCATCTCGGCCATGTCGCGACCCTAGCAGCCGCCGGTGACAAGGGGAACAGGCGGCGCCGTGGGCGTCGCGTCATTCGATGTCGAGCGGGGGCAAATCGCCGAGCGTGCCGAGATCGGGCAGATCTCCGGGGGCGTCGAGATCCGGCATCCCGCCGGGATCGGGAAGCTCCCCGGTGTCGGGAAGCTCGCCGATGTCGGGCAGGTCGTCCATCCCCGGATCCGCAGCGATGTCCGGCAGGGCGCCCACCCCCGGCAGGTCCGGAAGATCGCCGATCTCTCCAAGGTCGATCCCCGGGGCCGGGTCCGCAAGTGCCGTCAGCGCCGCCCCTGCCGGCGCCGCCGCCGGGATCGGCGCCGCCGAGAGGTCCGGGGCGGGCCGGCCGGTGCCGACCTTGACCGCGCGCAAGCCCGACACCTGCCCGAGCCGCCCGTAGCCGATGACCCGGCGCCCCGGCCCCTCGAGCACGAGGGAGCCGACGCTGACCCCGTGCAGCGGCAGGACGGTGCCCGGCGCGAAACCGGCGACGTCGCGAAGGGGCAGCCGCACGCGGTGCAGCACCGCCGTCAGGTCCGCCGGCGCGGCGCGCACCGCCCTTTCGAAGGCCCGGCCCCAGTCCACCGCCGCGGGCGGTGCAAGGCCGAGAGCGGGCCGGGCGCGGTCGGGCAGGACGAGCGACAGCTGCCCGGTCCGCCCCTCGACCCCGAGATCGACGCCGAATTCCAGGATCCTGAAGTTGCCGTCGTCCAGCGCCATCCTGACCTCGCGCGGCCCGGCGATGCGTCCGCCGGGCGTCAGCCCCTCGACCCAGGGGCCGAAGTCGCCGGGCCGGTCGGGCTGGCGCAGGTCCGTCATCAGGGCGGTCACGAGAGGGGCGCAGAGGGCGGCATCGGCCGAGGTCACGGCCCGCGGCGTGCTTGGCCGGGGGGCGAGCCGGCCGGTCGTCTGCATCTCGACCACGGCGGCGCGGAATTCGCCGTCGATCACGGCATAGCCGACCGGCCGACCGGCGCGGCGCAGTTCCAGGTGCAGAAGGTCCGCGGCGAACCGCCCGGCGACCGCATCCAGCGCACCGGCGTCGTCGGCCACGGCGGTCACGCTCAGTTTGAGCCCAAGAGCGCCTTCGGCCGCGCGCGCCATCGCCAGGCGCATCGTCCGGGCGGGCGTGTCGGGCACCACCCGTTCGGCATCGGGGGGAAGCACCCCCGCCATGCGTCTGAGAATAGCCTGTCCGCCGTCACCAGCCATCGGGTCCGCACCATCGCGCCGCCGGGCGGAAGCCGCCCTGCCTTGGGGCGACCCTAGGTGCGGAGGATTAACGTGGGTCTAAGATCGGCCCGCGCCGGCCCCTATTCGGCTGCCAGCGCCGCGGCGTCGGGCAGCACCACCCGGAAGGCAGCCCCGCCCTGCCCCGGAAGATAGGTGATCCGCCCGCCGAGCCGCTCCATGATCTCGCGGCAGATGGCGAGGCCGAGGCCCGCGCCGCCCGCCTTGCCGTGGTCCCCCAGACGCGAGAACTTCTCGAAGATCACCCGCTGGCTGTCGTCGGGAATGCCCGCGCCGTTGTCGATGAAGTCCACCACGTCCGCCGCCCCGTCGCGGCCGACCCGGATGGTCAGGCTGGGACTGTCCGATGTGCAGTATTTCCGGGCGTTGGAGATGAGGTTGATGAAGACCTGGCTGAGCCGGTCGAGATCCGTCGCCAGCCGCACCCGCCCCTCGCGCGCCCGGTCCCGGCGGATCGTCAGCCCCTCTGCGACGGCCGCCGCGCCGATGGCCCGGTCGATCAGCTGCGCGAGGTCCCCCTCGCCGATGTTCAGCGTGACTTGCCCGTTCTCGAGCACCGAGAGGTCGAGCAGGTCGTCCAGGAGCCGGGTCAGGCGGATCGCCTCGTCATGGATGATGCCGGCGTAGCGCGCGCGGCCCGCGTCATCGAGGCCGCTCTCCTGCAGGATCTCGGAGAATGCGCGGATCGAGGTCATCGGCGTGCGCAGCTCGTGGGAGATCTGGCTGAGGAAGGCGTCCTTCTGGATCGAGATGGCGGTCAGCTTGGCGTTGGCCTCGCGCAGCGCCCGCGCGGTCGCCTCCTGCTCGCGGCTCTTGGCCTCGAGCTGGCTGGAATACTCCATGATCTGCGCCGCCTCGTCCGCCACGGCGATCAGGTCCTCGACCGAGACGCTGGCGCCCTCGATGATCTGGGCGATCATCGCATGGGCGGTTGCGGCGCCGACCGAGCCGGCCAGCTTGCGCTCCAGCTGCTCGATGAAGGCCGGGGTCACGTCGGGCAGGTAGCCGCCGACCCCCTGGCGCGCGGCCTCGGCCTGGAAGAGGGCCTGGGCCTCCTGCGGGCCGAGGATGCGCTGGACCATGATCAGCAGGTCCTCGGCCCGTGCGGCCGAGCGCGCCCAGGTCCGGGCGGCGGAGGAATGTTCGAAGACGTTGACGAACTGGGCGCCCTGCAAACGCTCGATCGGGAGCGGGAAGCTGAGGCAGGAGCCGAGGACGATGGCGGTGGTGTTGAAGATCATCGACCAGAGGATCGCGTGGACCACCGGGTCCAGGCCCTCCATCCCGAACAGGGCCTGCGGCCGCAGCCAGGCCAGGCCGAAGGGGCCGGTCTCCATGATGCCCGACGCGATGACCCCGGCGCCGAGGGTCGGCAGGAACAGCGTCCAGGCCCAGACGGCGAAGCCGATCAGCAGGCCCGCCGCCGCGCCGACCCGCGTCGCCCCGCGCCAGAAGATGCCGGCCAGCATCGCGGGCAGGACCTGGGCGATGCCGACGAAGGAGACGATCCCGATGGCCGCCAGTGCCGAGGACCCGCCCGAGATCCGGTAGTAGATGTAGCCGAGCGCCAGCACCGCCGCGATGGACAGCCGCCGCGAGGTGACGACGACCCGCCGGACGTCGCCCGAGACCATCGCGCCCTCGCCCCGCATCGCCAGCCAGGTCGGCACGACGATGTGGTTCGACACCATCGTGGCGAGCGCGATGGTCGCCACGATCACCATCGAGGTCGCCGAGGAGAAGCCGCCGAGGAAGGAGAAGATCGCCAGCCCCTCCTGCCCCGCCGCCAGCGGCAGGGTGACGACGAAGAGGTCCGGGTTGCTGCCCGCCGGCATCAGGTCGAGCCCGGTCACCGCGATGGGCACCACGAAGAGCGACATCGCGAAGAGATAGAGGGGGAAGGCCCAGCTGGCGGTGCCGAGGTGCCGCTCGTCCGAGTTCTCGACCACCATGACCTGGAACATCCGCGGCAGGCAGAGAACGGCCGCCGCCGAGACGAAGGTGAGCGCCACCCAGCGCCCGCCCGGCTGCTCCCACGCGGCGATGCGGCTGGCGTCGATCCGCCCCCGCGTGCCGGAAAACCCGCCGGAGAGCCCCC
>JAMWZF010000332.1 GCA_024304875.1 Paracoccaceae bacterium | reverse complement strand
CGCGGCGGCGGCCACCGGCTTCTGAACGGCGGTCAGACGTCCCGCGCGAAGGTGATCGAGGTCGGCCGGTCAAAGCCCGGATGGGCGGTCCGGCCAATTTCGGAAAAGCCCATGGCCGCAAAGGCCGCGTGGTTTTCCACCAGCTCCACCCGCGTCTGCAGGACAAGTCGGTTCAGACCGAGGTCGCGGGCGCGCGCCGCCGCGTGCGCCAACATCTCGCGGCCGAGTCCCTCGCCCTGCCGCTCCGGCTCCACCGCCAGCTTGCCGAGGTAGAGCTCCCCCGTTCCCGGCTTCAGAACCACGACCGCCACCGGCCCCGGATCGCAGAGCGCCCAAAGCTCCGCCTCGGCCGCCTCCCGCGCGAAGTCCTCCGGCCCCATCCGCGCCAGCGAGGACGGCGGGTCGATCCGCCCCTCCATCCCCGCGAAGGCGCGGGCGACGAGGGCATGCACCGCCCCCATGTCATCGCGCGCCGTCAGCCGAACGATGCGCACCGCTCCCCTCCTCTTTTCGCCCTCAAATACCTCGGGGGGAGGCCGCAGGCCGGGGGGCAGAGCCCCCACCCCCCCGCGCCGCCTCGATCCGCGCCCGGGCCGAGTTCGACTTCGGCTGCCACAGGCCCCGGTCGATCGCCTCGGCCAGCCGCTCCGCGATCTCCCGCAGGGCCGGTGGATTGTGCTCGGCGATGAAGGCGCGGGTGTCCTCGTCCGCCAGCACCGCCTCCTCGACCAGGTCGAAGTGATGCGGCTTCACCGCCCCCGTCGTGGCGGCGAAGGCAAAGAGGTAATCGACGGTCGCCGCGATCTCGAAGGCTCCCTTGTAGCCGTGCCGCTTCACCCCGGCGATCCACTTGGGGTTCACCACGCGCGAGCGGACCACGCGCGAGATTTCCTCGTCCAGCGTGCGGATCACCGGGCGCTCGGGCCGCGAATGGTCGTTGTGCCAGACCGGCCGGCGCCGGCCCTGAAGCGCGGCCACCGCCGCCGCCGCGCCGCCCTCGAACTGGTAGTAGTCGTCGCTGTCGAGAAGGTCGTGTTCCCGGTTGTCCTGGTTCTGGACGATCCCCTCGACCTGTCCCAGCCGCGCCTCCAGCCCCGCCCGGTCGCGTACGCCCTCCTTGCCGGCCCCGTAGGCGTAGCCGCCCCACTCCAGGTAGGCCGCGCCAAGGTCCGCTTGGCTGTTCCAGATCCGCTCGTCGATCATCGCCTGCAACCCAGCGCCATAGGCCCCCGGCTTCGACCCGTAGACCCGTGGCCCCGGGCTGGCAGCTGCGGCATTGTCCGGCTCGTCCAGCGCCTGGATCGCCCGCGCCGCGCTGTCGAAGAGGTCGATCAGCCCCGGAAAGGCATCGCGGAAGAACCCCGACACCCGCAGCGTCACGTCGACCCGCGGCCGCCCGAGCACGCCGGCGGGCAGCACCTCGAAGCCGGTCACCCGCCGGTTGGCGCTGTCCCAGGTCGGCTTGACGCCCATCAGCGCGAGGCCCTGCGCGATGTCGTCTCCGCCGGTCCGCATGTTCGCCGTGCCCCAGGCGGTCAGCAGCAGGGCGCGGGGCCAGTCGCCCTCGGTCTGAAGGTGCCGGTCGATCAGCAGGTTGGCGGACTTCCATCCCAGCTTCCAGGCGGTCGGCGTCGGCACCGCGCGGGTGTCGACGGAATAGAAGTTCCGCCCCGTGGGCAGCACGTCCAGCCGCCCCCGCGTCGGCGCACCCGAGGGGCCGGGCGGCACCGCGCGGCCGCCCAGCGCGGTCAGAAGCGCCGCCATCTCCGACGGCCCGCAGGCGGCGACGGTGGGTAGCACCCGCTCCGCCAGGCCCTCCAGCACAGCCGCGCTCAACGGCCCGGGCACCGGAAATCGCGCGATTTTCGTCCCCGATGTCCGCGCGGACATCGCCTCCCCGACAAGCCCCTGCGCCAACAGCTCCAGTCGCTCGACCGTATCTCCAAGCGTCCGCCACGGATCGCCCGACAGACCTTCCAGCGCCTCCGGCCGTATCTTGGCCGGCGCGGCAAGATCGCAGTCCAGCGGATCGACCCCCAGCCCCAGATCCTCCGCCATTGCCCGCAGCAGCGAGGCATCCGCCCCGCGTCCGTCCCCCCGCGGCACCCGCACCAGCGCGATCGCCAGGTCCCGCGCCAGGTCCCCCTCGGGCGAGACACCGAAGACATGCAGCCCGTCCCGGATCTGCGCCTCCTTCAACTCGCAGAGCCAGGCATCCAGCTTGCCGAGGTCCCCCTCCGCGTCGCCGGAGAACCCCACGTCCCTGTCGATCCCCGTCGCCGCAGTGAGCGACAGGATCTCCTTCCTGAGTTCCCCGACCCGCCGGGCATCCACCCCCGCGGCCTCGTAATACTCGTCCACCAGCGCCTCGAGGTCGCGCAGCGGCCCGTAGCTCTCGGCCCGGGTCAGGGGCGGGGTCAGGTGGTCCACGATCACCCCCGACGCCCGGCGCTTGGCCTGCGTGCCCTCGCCGGGGTCGTTCACGATGAACGGATAGACATGGGGCACCGGCCCCAGCGCCACCTCGGGCCAGCAGGCCCCCGACAAGGCGACGGCCTTGCCCGGCAGCCATTCGAGGTTGCCGTGCTTGCCCATGTGGACGACGGCATCCGCGCCGAAGACCTCCCGCAGCCAGACGTAGAAGGCCAGGTAATTGTGCGGCGGGACGAGGTCGGGGGCGTGGTAGGTCTCCACCGGGTCGACGTTGTAGCCGCGGGCCGGTTGCAGTCCCACGACCACGTTGCCGAACCGGTGCACCGACAGGGCGAACCCTGCGCTTTCCGAACCGTCGGAGCTGCGTTTTTCTGCCAGAATGAAGGGATCGGCCTCAGGCTCTCCCCAGCGGTCGGTCACCTGCCGCTTGACCTCCCACGGCAGCGCGTCGAACCAGCGGCGGTAGGCCGCCATTGGCAGGACCTCGCCCCCGGTGCGCTCCGCCCTGTCGGTCAGCCAGTTCGTCGGTCCCGCCATCAGGCGGTCCATCAGGGCCTGCGCGTCGGCGGGCCCCTCGGCGTCATACCCGGCGCCGCGCAGCGCCCGCAGCGCCTCCACCGTCCCCGCCGGCGTGTCGAGGCCGACGCCGTTCGCCAGCCGCCCGTCCTTGTTCGGGTAGTTGGCGAGGATCAGCGCGACCTTCCGCTCCGCCGGCGCCGTGCCCCGCAGCCGCGCCCACCGCGCGGCGAGCTCGGCGACGAAGGACACCCGGTCCCCCACCGCTCGATAGCTTGCTATGGAGCACTGGGTGGCCGCGTCGAAGAAGGCCTCGCCCTTGAAGCTGACCGCGCGGGAGAGGATGCGCCCGTCCACTTCCGGCAGCGCCACGTTCATCGCGATGTCGCGGGGCGAGAGGCCGGCGGCGGACCCGGCCCAGGCCTCTTCCGACCCGCCCGAGAGGATCACCTGGAAGACCGGCGCGTCGTTGACCACCAGCGGGTTGTCGCCGCCATCGCCTTCGGGCGTGCCGACGGCGAAGGCGGTGCAGTTCAGGATCACGGCAGGCGGCGCCGCCTCGAACAGGCCCGCGAGGGTCGCGGCGGACAAGGGATCCTTCAGCGAAGCGACGAAGACGGGCAGGGGGTTCAGCCCCTCCCGCGCGAGCGCCTTCACCAGCCGGTTCACCGGATGCAGCCCCGCGCCCTGCACCAGCGCCCGGTAGAAGACGATGGGCACCACCGGCGCGCCCGGGGTCCACGACGCCTGCGCGGTGGCGAGGTCCGCCACCCCCGCGCCCGGCCAGTAGAC
>JAMWZF010000331.1 GCA_024304875.1 Paracoccaceae bacterium | reverse complement strand
TTGCGCTCCTCGCTGGCGATCCGCCGCGCCGGGGGCCGCGCCTCGCGCGAGCGGCGGGCCTGCCGCTCCATGAACCATTCGCGGAAGAAGCCGACGCCGAAGATGCCGCCGACGGCGATGTGGGTCGAGGACACCGGCAGGCCGAGCCAGGAGGCCGCGATGACGGTGATCGCAGCCGAGAGGGCGACGCAATAGGCCCGCATCGGGTTCAGCTTTGTGATCTGGCTGCCGACCATGCGGATCAGCTTCGGGCCGAACAGCACGAGCCCGACCGAGATGCCGAGGGCGCCGATGACCATGACCCAGATCGGGATCTCGACCTCGGCCGCGCTGCCGCCGGTCTGCTGACCGTGCACGATGGCCGCCAGCGGGCCAACCGCGTTGGCCACGTCGTTGGCGCCGTGGGCGAAGGACAGAAGCGCCGCCGAGACGACGAGGGGCAGGCGGAAGAGGATCTTGAGCGACCGGTTCCGGTTCTCCAGCCCTTCGGCCTGCCGCCGGATCAGCGGCACCGAGGCGAGGCCGAAGAGGACCCCCGCCACCGCGCCGATCAGCAGGGCGGTGGGCAGGTCGATGGAGACGACCTTCTTCAGCCCCTTCATCGCGATGTAGGTCCCGAAGGCCCCGGCCATGACGCCGATCAGAACCGGCACCCAGGTCCGGGCGGCGGCGATCTTGTCCGGCGTGTAGATCACCTTCCACTTGATGAAGGCGAGCATGGCCGCCGCGATCACCCCGCCGAGGGCGGGCGAGATCACCCAGCTGGCCGCGATCGCGCCCATCGTCGGCCAGTTCACCGCCGAGAGGCCGGCGGCCGCGATCCCCGCGCCCATGACGCCGCCGACGACCGAGTGGGTCGTCGAGACCGGGGCGCCGATGAAGGTGGCGAGGTTGACCCAGAGCGCGGCGGAGAGGAGCGCCGCCATCATCGCGGTGACGAAGACGCCGCCGCCGTCGAAGCTCTCGGGTCCGACGATGCCCTTTGAGATCGTGTCCACCACGTCGCCGCCGGCCAGCAGGGCACCGGCGCTCTCGCAGATCGCCGCGATGGCGATGGCGCCCATCATCGACAGGGCATTGGCCCCGACCGCCGGCCCCATGTTGTTCGCCACGTCGTTGGCGCCGATGTTGAGCGCCATGTAGGCGCCGAAGGCGGCGGCGACGATGACCACCAGTCCCCCGGGCGTCTGCCCGACGATCAGCCCGGCGACCAGGGCCGCGACGGCGACGAAGGCCAGAGACAGGCCGACCCCGATCAGGGGCCGGGCGGTGAACATGGTGGCCTGCTCCAGCCGCGACAGCCGGTTGAGGTCCTTGTCCAGGGTCTGCCAGTGGTAGGAACCGTCGGAATTGCTCATGCGTGGTGCCTCAGGCCGGATCCGGATCGCCGATGAGGCTCTGGGCCTTCAGGATCAGGTCGGCCAGGTCCTCCTCGTCGACCATCTCGGCAGCCTGGGCCGGAGTGACCCAGCGCCGTTCGCGCAGGTCGGCCTCGGGGAAGCGGTCGTGCACCTCGTCCACCGCGATGGCGTAGACGTCCACCTCGGTCGGGTGGGGCACGCCGCCGGTCATCCGCTTGTCGTAGGTATAGCGGCCGAGGTGCAGGGGCCGGGCGTCCGCCGCCGGCCTGACGCCGGCCTCTTCCCAGGCTTCCTCGCGGGCGGTGCCGCTGGCGCCGTAGCCGGTCTTGGGCCAGCCCTTGGGCAGGATCCAGCGCCGGGTCTCGAGCGAGGAGATCAGCAGGATCTCGAACCGCCCTGCCGTCCGCCGGTAGCACAGCGCCGCCACCTGGTAGCGCGAGGGGCGCTTCAGGATCGGGGCGATGTAGTCTGACCACAGGGTACGGAGCATGGGCGGTGTCCTCGGGACTGGGGGCCGGGGGTATCAAGCGGGTGGCCCGGGCGCAACCATCGGCGGCAAAGGCGCGGGCACGTGATGCAGCCGCGGCGAAGACCTTGACCGGCGCAGGCCGCGGTCCCGGATCGGCGCTCGCGAGGACGACTCCCCCTCATGGCAGATCGCCCGGGACGACCCGGGCCAGCGAGCCGCAAGGTGCCGCCATGCGCAGCCTGTCCGACCCTCCTCGTCACGCCATCGGTTTCGAACTTCCGGCCCTCGGGCTCATGGTGCCGCCGGGCGCCGTCCTGTTCCACCGGCCCCTGCGCCAGATCGGTGCGCTCGGGGTGGCGGCGGCCAGGCTCGCGACGCTGTGGAACCTCGACCTGGTCGTCCCGCTGCCTTCGGAGGGCGAACGGCGGGCCTGAAAACGCGAAAGGCCGCCCCGGGGGACGGCCTTGGCGTGATGCTCTGGCAAATGCCTCAGCCCTGGCGGGCCTTGAACTTGCGCTGGGTCTTGTTGATCACGTAGACCCGGCCCTTGCGGCGCACGACGCGGCAATCGCGGTGGCGCTGCTTGAGCGAGCGGAGGGAGTTGCGAACCTTCATGTCCGTCTTCCTTCTGTCGCGGCGCGGCGATGCGCCTTGGGTTGCTGTCGTGCGGCCCCGAAGGGACGCGGTGAATTCATGGTGGGCGATACTGGGATCGAACCAGTGACCCCTTCGATGTCAACGAAGTGCTCTACCGCTGAGCTAATCACCCATGTCCCTTGCCGATCCGCCCCAGTGCGCCCTTCCATAAACAGAAAGGACGCGGGGCGCGCCCGCGTCGGGTGAGCGGTCTATAAAAGGAGTCGCCTGGGGGATCAAGGGCTTTTGGCGGGCGCGCAAATCGCGCTATCTTCCGCGCAAAGGAGCCGCGATGACGAAGGTCGCCTACCACCTGATCCGCCCGGATCAAAGGACCACCTCGGTGGTCTTCGCCTCGCCCCATTCGGGCCGGGACTACCCGGAGGCGTTCCTGGACCAGACCGTGCTGGACAAGCTGGACATTCGCTCCTCCGAGGATGCTTTCGTCGACAAGCTGTTCGAGGTCGCCTCCCGCTACGGCGCGCCGCTTCTGCGGGCCGGCGCACCGCGGGCCTACATCGACCTCAACCGCGCCCCGGACGAGCTCGACCCCGCCCTGATCGAGGGGATCCGCCGGGTCGCCCACAATCCACGCATCGCCAGCGGTCTGGGGGTCATCCCCCGGGTGGTGTCCAACGGACGGCCGATCTATCGCGGCAAGCTGCGCCTGGACGAGGCGCAGGCACGGATCGCAGGGCACTGGCGGCCGTATCACGACGCGCTGCAGACCCTGCTCGACCAGTCCCACGCCGCCTTCGGGGAGGCGATCCTGATCGATTGCCACTCGATGCCGCACGAGGCGCTCGAGAACGTCGGCCCGCACGGATCGGCCAAGCCGGACGTGGTCCTCGGCGACCGCTTCGGCGCCGCCGCTGCGGCCAGCGTCGTCGACCGGGTGGAGGCCGCCTTCACTGCGGCGGGATTCCGCGTCGCCCGCAACATGCCCTTCGCCGGGGCCTACATCACCCAGCACTACGGCCGCCCCTCCCGGCGGCAGCACTGCATCCAGGTCGAGATCGACCGGTCGCTCTACATGGACGAGGCGACGGTGGAGCCACGCCCGGGGTTCGAGGTCTTCCGCCGGCGGCTGGAGCAGGTCGTCGCCGAGATCGCCGCCATCGGCGCCCCGCGCGAGATGCCCGTCGCTGCGGAGTAGTCCGGCGGTCGGGGGAGACCCGCGTCACCGGTCCACCATCGCGGTAAAGGCGCGCCCGGACCAGATGGTCCGCAAGTGCGTTTTCCTGCCAGAATGAAGGGGAAGAGCGCGCCTCCCCTCTTCATTC
>JAMWZF010000330.1 GCA_024304875.1 Paracoccaceae bacterium | reverse complement strand
CGACGGCCTTCTTGGGGTCGGTGACGACCGGGGACAGCAGGTGCGGGATGCCGTCATAGACGGAGAGTTCCAGCATCTTGGGGTCGATCATGATCAGGCGGCATTCGTCCGGCGTCAGCTTGTAGAGCAGCGACAGGATCATGGTGTTGATCGCCACCGACTTGCCCGACCCCGTGGTCCCCGCGATCAGCAGGTGAGGCATTTTTGCGAGGTTGGCGATGACCGGGTCGCCGCCGATGTCCTTGCCGAGGGCGAGCGGCAGCTTCTGGTTGCCGTCGCCGAAATCCCGGTGGGCCAGCATCTCGCGCAGGACCACCATCTCGCGCTTCTCGTTCGGCAGTTCGATCCCGATGACCGAGCGGCCGGGGACGGTGGAAACCCGGGCCGAGAGGGCCGACATGCTGCGCGCGATGTCGTCGGCGAGGCCGATGACGCGGGACGCCTTGAGGCCGGGCGCCGGCTCCAGCTCGTACATGGTGACGACCGGCCCGGGGCGGACGGACACGATGTCGCCCTTCACGCCGTAGTCGTCCAGCACCGTCTCCAGCATCCTGGCGTTCTCTTCCAGCGCCTCGTCGGACAGGTGATGCCGCTCGATGCGTTCAGGCGAGGTGAGCAGGGAGAGCGGGGGCACCTCGTATTCCGGCGCGGCCGGCTCTTCGAATTGCAACTTCGGCTGGGCCTCGGCCTGGGCCTGGCGCGAGGGCGCGGGCCTGGGTGCAGGGGCCGGCTGGACCCGGCGGTGCGGCTCCTGCTGGGCGCGGTGGATCGGGCCGTCGACACGAGCGTGGATCGGCTTGTTCGTGGGAACCGGCATCGTCGGCGGGGCAAAGGCGCTCCGCGGAGACACCCTCTCGATCACGTCGTCCTCGTCCTCCACGTCGACGCGCGGCGCCGGGGCATGGGACATGGTCGGCAGGGACTGCGCCGGGGCAGCCTGTCCGGCGACGCGGGACAGGAAGGCCTGGTCGTCAGTCCGGGCCTGCGGCGCGTGCAGCGGCGGCTCGGGCTTCAGGCCCCGCGCCGAGGTATGCGCGATCATCGGGTCCGGGCTGCGGCGGCGGTTTCCGATCGCGGCGGCGATGCGCGCCGCTGCGCCGGTGGCTTCCGTCTGCTGCGGGGCAACGCCCATCTTGGCCTTGATCGCGTCCGAGATGCGGGCACTGATCCTGTCGCCGTCGGCGGGCGGCATCGGCGCGCGGGACACGCCGGGCTCGACCAGTTCGGGCTCGGGCATGGATTCGGACCCGCGGCGGAGGAAGGACAGGAGGCCGCCTTTCGGCTCGGGTGCGGGGGCCTGTGCATGGACGCGGGCCGGCTCACCGGCAGCCACGATCCTCCGGGGGGCGACAAGGGGCGCGTCGTCCTCGCTCGCGGCCCGCTGCGCGCGGATCACCGCCGCGACGCGGGCCGTGTCGTCGTCGTAGCTGCCGGACCGACTCGCGGAGACCGCGCGATGGGCGACTGCTTCCGCCGCATGCCGGGCCCGGTACGCGCGGGCGTGCTCGCGCCGCTCCTGCACCGCGCCGGCCATGTTGCGGGCGGCCCTGACCGAGGCGCCGGCACCCTGGCCGAGAAGGCGCAGCACCTGTGCATAGAGCACGATCAGACCCAGCAGCCCGAACCGCAGGCCGGATTTCACCTCGGCCCAGGTAAAGCCGAGCACGAAAATGCCCAGTGCCACGACCGAAGCTCCGGTCACCAGCGACATGAACTTGACCCCGAAGGCAGCCTTCAGCGGCATGATGGTCAGCAGAATCGACAGAACCGTATCGCCGAACAGGCCGCCGAGGCCGAAGGTCTCGTCCCAGCCCGGACCGGGAGTCAGGGTCGAGGCATAGATCGACACCAGCGCGACCGCGATGGGTGCGAAGATCAGCCGGCCGAGGGCGCGCTCCTGGCCGCGATGCAGGGTCGTCCGCAGGCCCCAGGCGAGGAACAGGGCGGCGATCGCCCAGCCGCCGGCGCCCACGATCATCATCATCGGCGCCGCCACGGTCGCGCCCAGCCGGCCCATCCAGTTCCGGACCTCGGCGTCCGAGGCCGTCATCCACGAGGGATCCTCGGGGCTGTAGGACCACAGCAGCGCAACGAGGGCGAGGCCGACCGTGACCAGTCCGAGGCCGACGAGCTCCTTGCCCCGGCGCTCGAGCGAGGCCTGGGTGGCACTGTCAAAGAGCGGATCGCGTCCTCGGGTCTGGTAGGCCATTCGGTCAGGTTCCTTCTTCGTAGAGGCACGCGCGGAGGGCGGTCAGTCCGCGCGCCACTTCGTCTTTCGGGGCCACGAGAGCGACCCGTATGTATCCGTCCCCGGGGTTCCCCGCGCCGGCATCGCGGCCGAGGTAGGCGCCCGGCAGGACCCGGACGCCTGTCTCGGTCCAGAGCTTCAGCGCCGCCGCCTCCCCGTCCGGCACGGGCAGCCACAGGAAGAAGCCTGCTTCGGGGCTGCGATAGCCCGGCACGTTGCCGAGGATGCGGTCTGCAAGCGCGTATTTCTCGGCGTAGAGCGCGCGGTTCTCCTCCACATGCGCCTCGTCGCCCCAGGCCCGGGCGGCGACGGCCTGCAGCGGCATCGGCAGGGGCGCCCCGGCGTAGGCGCGCAGCTGGCGCATCCGGCGGATCGTCTCGGGCCCGCCCGCGACGAAGCCCGAGCGCAGGCCCGGCAGGTTCGACCGCTTGGAGAGGGAATGGAAGGCGACCACACGCTCGGGGTCGGTTCCCAGCTCGGCGGCCACCTCGAGGATCCCCGGCGGCGGGGCGCCCTTGTAGATCTCGGAATAGCACTCGTCCGCGAGGATCTGGAAATCGTGTTTCTCGGCGAGGGCGATCAGGGCCGCCCAGTAATCCCGGCCTGCCACCGCGCCCTGCGGGTTCGCGGGCGAGCAGATGTAGCAGAGCGTCGTGCGATCGAGGACGTCCTGGGGCAGAGCGGCGTACTCCGGCAGGTGACCGGTCTCGTCCGTCGCGGGGACGAACACCGGCTCGGCCCCGACGCTGACGGCGGCGACGGCATAGACCTGGTAAAACGGGTTGGGGCAGAGTACGGCTGGCTGCTTGCCGTCCTTGGTCTCGGGGCACAGCGCCATGGCGGCGTTGTAGAGACCCTCGCGCGTGCCGTTCAGCGTCAGGACGCGGTCCGGTCCGATCTCGACCCCGTAGCGCCGGGCCAGCCAGCCCGAAATCGCCGCCAGATGCGCGGGCGCGCCCTCGTTCACCGGGTACTGGCCGAAACCGCCGAGGTTGGATGCCAGGACCTCGCCAACCCACTCGGGAAACGGGTGTTTTGGCTCTCCGATGGTCATGTTGACGGTCTCGCCGCCGGGCGCATGGGCATCCAGCAAGGCCCGCAGACGCGGCCATGCGTATGGTGGCAGGTTCGAAAACCGCTCTGGAAAACCCATCAATGCCTCACGTGCGGGATCGTTTGCGCCCCGCTTTGGACCAAAACTAGCCCGGGGCGGAGTCCGCTGTCCAGTGATCGTCGGGCCTTGCCGCGGGCGGCTTCGTCATGTTGTGGCATTTCGGTTCGCCGCCACTGCCGGTTGGGGGCAGTGGACCGCGACCGCACCCGATCGCCCCCGCGCTGGCGAAGCACCCGGGCGCCGCCGGCCCGAGTGCGTTTGTTTGCCAGAATGAAGACGAAGGAGGCGCCTTGCTCCTTCATTCTGGCAGAAAAACGTAACGGCGCACCGTCAACCGGCCTCGCCGCGACCGCGATTCTGGTCCCGGCCGAAAGGCCCCGCAGATCAGTCCAGCAC
>JAMWZF010000033.1 GCA_024304875.1 Paracoccaceae bacterium | reverse complement strand
GTGGGTGAAGGGGGCGTTTACCACGGCCGGGTAATCAGGATGCTCGTCTGTCCCGACGCCCCCGAAGGCCGGTCACCGTCTCCATAGCGCCCTGTTCGGGTTTGCCACCCTCGACGCAGACCGGCCGCCCGCCCCGATTTTCCGAAAGGACCCTGCCATGGCTCTTCACGTCTCCATCTACCCCAGCACCTATTCCGATTTCGTCGGTCTGGCCCTTGCGTCAGAGGATGTCGCGGACGGGTCCACCAGCACCATCGAGATCACGGAACGAGGCCAGTACTTCATCATACGGAACTCCGGCAGTACGGCCCGCCGGTACGCTGTCGGCACCGCCCCGGACGTGTCCGCGACCGCGATCAACGGCACGGTCACCTCCGCGGGAGACGTGATCCTTCCGGGAGAGCGGATCGACGTCGGCGGACCGGACGCCTTCACCGAGTTGCCGGTCGGCGCGAAAGTCGAGGACGGGGCGATCTTCTGATGAGCCGGACCCGTAGCAGAGCCCGCAGAAGCAGCGGGGGCCGGTTGCCGGACAGCCCGGATCCCGTCGCCGCCACCATTGCCGGCATCCCGACCATCTCGGGGATCGAAAACCTGGGCCAGACCCTGACGGCCGGCCCTGCCCTTCGCGCCGGTCATCCGACACCGACACGGACCTGGCAGTGGAAGCGGTCCGGCACGCCGGTCACTGGAGCCGACTCGGCCACGTACACGCTGGTCGAAGCGGATGTCGGCCAGACCCTCACCGTCGTGCAGACCGAGACCAACGACACGGGCAGCGACATGGCGGAGAGCGCCCCGACCGGGACGATCGGCACGGCCCTCGGCGCTCCGTCCCTCACCGCAGTGGCCAGCCTCTCCGGCCGCACCCTGACAATCGGCGTCGGGACCCTGAGCGGCCACCCCGCGCCCTCGGTCGCGCTCACCAGCCTGACCCTCGACGGGGTGGATGTCTCCGGGGCGGCGTCGCTCGGCGGCGGCGGCACATTCGAGGCCCACTACGAGGTTCCGTCCAGCACCGAAGCCCAGACCGTGGCATGGGTCCTGACCGCAGGCAACTCGCAGGGCACCGACGCGGCGTCCGGCTCGGAGGTCGTTGATGCCGACCTCGCGGCGCCCTCCGTCACCGGCCTTCCCACCATCAGCGGCACGGAAGCCGTCGGTCAGACCCTCGCCGCCGCGCCCGCCTCCGTCACCGGCGCGCCGCCCCCCATCCGCACCTGGCAGTGGGAACGGGACGGGGTCGCGATCCCGGGGGCCACGGCCAGCACCTATACCCTCGCCCAAGCAGATGAGGGGACGAGCCTGACCGTCGTGCAGACCGAAACCAACGGGAGCGGATCGGACAGCGCGGAAAGCGCGGCGACCGGCACGATCGCGGCGGCGTCCGCAGGACCGGCGCTTCTTCTGTTCATGGGCCAGTCCAACATGACCCGGCGGACGAACTACGACGGCGGCGCGGACTACCCGGCCAATGCCTTCGAATGGGATGGCACGACCGAGACGGCGCTCAGCTTCGCGGGCGGCAATCCCGGCGGCACGACCCCGGACGGCATGGGTCCCGACCTTCAGACGGTCATCGACCTTGCGGCTCAAAATCCCGGCAGGAAGATCGTCGTCCTGCTCGCCGCATGGGGCGGGACGGGCTTCGGCGGCAACGACTGGGGGCCGGGCGACACCCGATACGACGACGCCGTGGCTCTCGCCAATTCCGCCATTACCGAATACGGCATCGGCATCGAATGCGCGTTCTGGCTGCAAGGTGAGGCGGACGCCTTTGCGGGCTACACGACCGAGCAATACGCCGCCGCCTTCGACGAAATGGCCACCGCGATGCGCTCGGACATCGCGGGAGCGGATGCCCTGCCCTTCGTCCTTTCGGAGATCTACCACAGCAACGCGCCGCAAGCTCTCATCAACGCGGCCATCGCGGACACGCCCAACCGGCTTGCCCACTCCGCCGTGGTCGCGACCGGCGATCTGGGCTCCAGCGACAACCTGCACTACAATGCGGCGGGCGTGCGGGCCATCGGAAGCAGGTTCGTGGACGCCATTCCCGACGCGGCGGCACTGGTGCCCGTCGCCCCGTCGCTGAGCGGGGTGCCCACGATCTCGGGCACGGAGGAGACGGGCGAAATCCTGACCGCCGTGCCGGCTGGAGTCGCGGGTCTGCCGACCCCCGTGACGACGTGGCAATGGCACCGAAGCGGGACCCCGATCGGCGGCGCCACACTCGCCAGTTACGCACTGGTCGAGGCGGACCTCGGCGAAACCCTGACCGTGGTGCAGACCGTCACGAGCACGGAGGGGATGGACGCTGCGGAAAGCGCGGCAACCGGCGCCATAGCGGCGGGCGTCTCCTATCCGCTGCCCGACGCGGAGAGCGGCGCGACGGCGCACTGGCTGTTCGGATCGGACTACCCCGCGATTTCGGACCAGGTCTCGGGCCGGAGCGTGACCGTCGCGGCGCCGCCGCTCATCGCCACGAACTACGTGAGGCCGGAAGTCGGGTTCGGCAACGGCCTCGACACCGGGATCGCGCAGCAGCCGGTGCAGACGATGTGCGCGGTCTTCTCGGCCACCGCCAACCGACGCCTGATCATCGGATCCTTCGATGACGAGGGGGGCATCTACAAGAACTCGTCCGTCGTCTTCAACCGCCCGGATGTCTACGGCGCGAGCGACACCGGACAGGCGGGTCTGGCGAACACCTGGTATTTCGTGGCTGAAGCCATCGACCAGGAGAACAGCCTTCAGACCCGGTTCGTCGGAAACGCCACCTCGTCCTATGTCGCCACGGGAACCTCAGGCGGCACGGTGAGCGGGGTCAACATCGGTCTCGGCAACCTGTTCTACAACAGCTCGAACTGGGTGAACCAACCGCTTCTGGCCGAGGCGATCATCTTTCCGACCTACAAGGATGCCGCGGCGCTGGAAGCGATCTACCAGCGCAGTCGGACCCGCATGACGGCGCGGGGCCTGTCGATCACCTGATCGGCGGCTCCTGGGTGCCGTCAGGCATCCCGGTCCTCGTTTCGGGCGGTGCGCCAGCCTCGCAGGCGCAAAACCGACCCGGACCTCCGTCCGGGTGGATCTCGAAGGATTTGCCGCACCATGTGCATTGTGGCTCCGGGGCCAGGCTCCGGAGCCAATCCCTGATCTTTCCCAACTCCCAATCCGTTCCCGTCTCACCCCGGCCGAGTGTCGGGGGCGGCCGCACCTGCTGTCAAGGTCCGGATCCGTACAAAGCAGGCAGGCCGGCCGCTCGGCGAAGGCCCCTCGCGCCTTCGCCGCTCCGGGAGCCGATACCGATCGAGCCGGTTTCTGCGCCGATTGCGGACAGCCCAAGATAGCCCTTGACCCTCCAGTTACTGGAAGCCCCATCTAAAGGGCCGGATACCTCGGAGAAGGAAAGGTCCCGTCATGGAAACTGCACATTCTCACGCCGCTGGCGGGGACAAGGTCATCGTCCGCGACCCGGTCTGCGGCATGACGGTGGACCCCGAGGCCGGCAAGCCGACGGCCGAGCACGCCGGCCACCTCTATCATTTCTGCTCGTCCGGCTGCCGCGAGAAGTTCGTCGCCGATCCCGAGGCCTGGCGCACCTCCGAAGATCCGGTCTGCGGCATGACCGTCGAGCGCGCCACCGCCGCCCACATGACCAAGCACGAGGGCCAGCGGGTCTACTTCTGCTCGTCCCGGTGCCAGGACAAGTTCGAGGCGGACCCCGAGACCTACCTTGCCGGCCGTCCCGCGCCCGAGCCGATGCCCGAGGGCACGATGTACACCTGCCCGATGGACCCCGAGATCGTGCAGGACCATCCCGGCGACTGCCCGATCTGCGGCATGGCGCTGGAGCCGATGACCCCTTCGGCGGATAGCGGCCCGCATCCCGAATACGTCGATTTCAAGCGGCGGCTCTGGATCACCGCGCCGTTGGCCGCGGGCGTCTTCCTGCTCGAGATGGGCAGCCATGTCGGCATCCCCTTCGCGGACTGGCTCGGGCACGGGCCTTTCGTCTGGCTCCAGTTCCTGCTGGCGACGGCAGTGGTCTGGTTCACCCGGATGTTCTTCAAGCGGGCCTGGAACTCGGTCCTGAACCGCAGCCCCAACATGTGGACGCTGATCGGGCTCGGCACCGCTGCGGCCTACCTCTTCTCGGTCGTCGCCATGCTTGCGCCGGGGATTTTCCCCGCCCAGGTCCGGGGCGAGATGGGCATGGCGCCGGTCTACTTCGAGGCGACCGCGGTGATCCTCGTGCTCGTCCTCGTCGGGCAGGTCATGGAGCTCGCCGCGCGGGAACGCACGGGCGACGCGATCCGCGCCCTCATGAACCTCGCACCCAAGACGGCGCGACGGGTGCGGGGAGACTCGGAGGAGGACGTGTCGCTCGAAGAGCTGCGGGTCGGCGACGTCCTGCGCGTCCGGCCGGGCGAGAGCGTGCCGGTGGACGGCGTGGTGACCGAGGGCCGCTCCTCGGTGGACGAGAGCATGATCACGGGCGAGCCGGTCCCGGTCGAGAAGACCACCGGAGAGGACGTCACCGGCGGCACCCTCAACAAGTCCGGCAGCTTCCTGATGGAGGCCCGGCAGGTCGGTTCCGATACCACCCTCTCGCGCATCGTGGACATGGTGGCCAAGGCCCAGCGCTCCCGGGCGCCGATCCAGGCGGTGGCGGACAAGGTGGCGGGGTACTTCGTGCCCGCCGTGGTCGCCGTGGCGATCGTCGCCTTCATCGCTTGGTGGGCGCTGGGCCCGTCCCCCGCCCTGTCCTACGCCTTCGTGGCGGCGGTCAGCGTGCTCATCATTGCCTGTCCCTGCGCGCTCGGCCTCGCCACGCCGATGTCGATCATGGTCGCCACCGGGCGCGGCGCGAACGCGGGGGTGCTGATCCGCGATGCCGAGGCGCTGGAGAGGTTCGCCAAGGTGGAGGCGCTGATCGTGGACAAGACCGGCACCCTCACCGAAGGCAGGCCGACCCTGACGGACGTGGAGCCGGAAGGGATGGACGAGACCGACTTCCTGACCCTCGTCGCCGCGCTGGAGCGCGGGTCCGAGCACCCGCTGGCCGAGGCGATCGTTGCCGGAGCCGAGGACCGGGGCGCCGCCCGGAAGGACAGCAGCGAGTTCGAGGCGGTGACCGGCAAGGGCGTCACCGGTACGGTCGACGGTCGCACGGTCGCCCTCGGCAATGCCGCGCTGATGCGGGACCTCGGGATCGACGGGCTGCCGGCGGACCGCGCCGGTGCACTGCAATCCGAGGGCAAGACCGCGATGTTCGTCGCGGTGGACGGCACCGCCGCGGGCCTCGTCGCCGTCGCCGACCGGATCAAGGAGACGACGCCGCAGGCGATCCGCGCGCTGCATGGGCTGGGCCTGCGCATCGTCATGGCGACCGGCGACGCCGAGGCGACGGCCCGGGCAGTGGCACGGGACCTCGGCATCGACGAGGTCCACGCCGGGGTCAGCCCCGAGGACAAGGGCGCCCTCGTCCGGCGCCTCAAGGAAGAGGGCCTGTCCGTCGCGATGGCCGGGGACGGCGTGAACGACGCCCCTGCCCTGGCGGAGGCGGACGTGGGCATCGCCATGGGCACCGGCGCGGACGTGGCGGTCGAGAGCGCGGGCATCACCCTGGTCAAGGGCGACCTGACCGGCATCGTCCGGGCCCGCCGGCTGGCCGAGGCGACCATGCGCAACATCCGCCAGAACCTGTTCTTTGCCTTCCTCTACAACACCGCCGGGGTGCCCGTGGCGGCGGGGATCCTCTACCCGGTCTTCGGCCTGCTCCTGTCGCCCATCGTGGCGGCGGCGGCGATGAGCCTGTCCTCGGTCTCGGTCATCGGCAACGCCCTGCGGCTGCGCGCCCAAAGGCTGTAGGGGATTGGCCGCCTTGACCCTTGTGACGTCGGACCCTTTATCCTGAAGTGAAAGGAGCCTGCCCCATGAACATCGGACGCGCCGCCAAGGAGACCGGCCTGCCGGTCAAGACGATCCGCTACTACGAGGAGATCGGCCTCTTCGAGGCGGACCGGGCGCGGAACGGGTACCGCGACTTCGGCCCGGACCAGATCGAGACCTTGCGTTTTCTCGCGCAGGCGAGGCACCTCGGCTTCGGGCTCGAGGAATGCCGCCGCCTGCTTCAGATGAACGACGATCCGGGCCGGGCGAGCCGGAACGTCCGCGACCTCGCGGTCCAGAACCTCGCTGCCGTGCGGTCCAGGATCGACCAGCTGCGCCAGCTCGAGGCGCGGCTCGAGACCCTCATCGGCCAATGCCACGGCGACGATGCGCCGGAATGCGCGATCCTCGACAGCCTCTCGACGCATTAGGGCGCCCGGCGCAAGGAAAAACCGGCCCGGGAGCGTCCCCGGACCGGTCTGAGGTCTTGGCTTTTCCCGCGGTTCTTATGCCACGGCGGCCAATGACGGTGAGCCTTGTTCTTCCACCAGTGCCCGGTGCAGGGCGACGATGGCGGGCTCCAGCATCTCGCGCTCCATGATGAACTGAACGTCCACGTTGCGCGGGCCCTGGCTGGCGCCGATCGCCTCCAGCCCGGCGTCGGCGATGGCGGTCAGGCCACGGCTGAGGACGGCCAGGCCGTTCATGTCGCGCCCGACGACCGAGGCCATGCCGATGGTCCGAGAGGAGACCTCGGCCGACGGATAGCGGGCGGAGACGTCCTTTTCGACCCGCCGCATGACCTTGAGCGAGGCGTCGACGTAGTGCGTGATCGTGTTGGCGTTCGACACCTTTGAGACGATCCGCACGCCGTGGCGCGTCAGGATGTCGAGGATGGTCGAATCGTAGCCCTTCACGCCCACCATGTCCTGTTCGAAGACCTCGAAGGACAGAAGGTCGAGGCCGGTCACGATCTCCACCGCCGGGCTTTCGGCCGGCTGGTCGTCGATCAGGGTGCCGGGGTCCTCGGGGTCGAAGGCGTTGGCGACGCGCAGCGGGATTTCCGCCTGCCGCAGGGTCTTGGCAGCGTTCGGGTGGATCGCCTCCATGCCGAGATTCGACAGCTGGTCGGCCACGTCGTAGTTGGTCCGGCCCAGCTTGCGGGCGTTCTCGGCACCGACCAGCTTGGGATCGGCGGAGGACAGGTGGAATTCCTTGTGGATGATCGCCTCGGAGGCGCCCGTGAGGGCCGCCAGCTTGGAAAAGGTCACCTCGGAATAGCCGCGGTCGTACTCGCCCATCAGGCCCTCGGCGCATTGCGCGTAGCCGGTGACGATGGGCATTTCGGAAGCCACATCGATATCGGCCATGGCACTCGTGATCCGGTCGTCGAGGCTCATGTCGCCCTCGTCTCGCCAGCCGGACAGGTCGACGAACCGGGCGTTCACGCCGTCCCGCTGAAGCAGGAGAGAGGTGACGAAGGCCGAATGGGCCTCGCCCAGGCCCGAGACCAGCTCGCGGGTCTGGCCCATCATCTGGGACAGGCGGAAATGGCTGTAGGAACACAGGCGCTGCAGGTCGATCAGGCAGTTGCGCAGGCCAAGCACCCGGTCGTGGACGAAGGCGTCGGCCCGCTCGATGTCGGCCTTGTTGCTCAGGACCTTGCCATGCGCCTCGGTCATCGCCTTGGCGACCTCGTCCAGCTTCTCGTGCCAGATGTGGCCGCTGCTGTCGTTGGCGAAGGCGCCGTAAACGCCGGCCTCGCCCGATTTCTTGTGCTCGAGCAGCAGGTCGGTGATCCCGCCGAAGGCGGAGACCACGAAGACGCGGCCATAAAGATCCTCGCCTTCGCGGTCCCCGATGATCAGCGTGTCCTTCAGTTCGTGGATACGCGACATCGACGTGCCGCCGATCTTTTCAACGGTATGGGCCATCTCAGGCCACCTCCTCGGGGGCTGCGTAGGATCCGTCCTCGCGGTGCACTTCATTGCCGGTCACCGGCGGGTTGAAGCAGCAGGCCATGATGAGCTCTTCCTCGGCGCGCAGGACATGGCGGTCGTGCTTGTCGAGGGCATACATGACGCCGGGCTTGATCTCGTGCGTCTCGCCGGTGGCGAGGTCGGTGATCGAGCCCTTGCCCTGCATGCAGTAGACGCTCTCGAAGTGGTTCTTGTACTCGAAGGTGTGCTCCGACCCTTCGTCGAGGAAGGTGATGTGGAACGAGAACCCCATCTTGTCGTCGGCCAGCAGCATGCGCACGCTGGTCCACTGGGCGTCCGAGACGACGCGGTCGCGGTCGTTCTCGACGATCTTGTTCATGTCTCTCACGATCATGTCGGTTACTCCGCAGCGATGTTGGTGGTGGAGCCGAGGACCTTGCGGGCGGCGGCGATCAGGATGTCGAAGCCCTCGTTGAAGGTCTCCACGCTGGTCGTCAGCGGGGCGAGGACCTTGACCACCTGGTCGTCGGAGCCGGAGGTCTCGATCACCAGGCCGTTCTTGTAGGCCTCGGCGCAGATCTTTCCGGCCAGTTCGCCCGAGCCGACGTCGACGCCGCGCATCAGGCCCCGGCCCTTGAGCCGGGCTTCGGGAACGAGGCTGGCCAGTTCGGTCAGCCGCTCCTCGATCAGCCTGGCCTTGTCCGCAAGCTCGGACTGGAAGGAATTGTCGGCCCAGAACTTCTCGATCGCGATACGCGCGGTGACGAAGGCGTGGGTATTGCCGCGGAAGGTGCCGTTGTGCTCGGCCGGGCCGAAGACGTCGTATTCCGGCTTCACCAGCACCATCGCCAGCGGCAGGCCGAAGCCCGAGATGGACTTGGCGAGGGTGACGATGTCCGGGGTCACGCCCATCTCCTCGAACGAGAAGAAGGTGCCGGAGCGGCCGCAGCCGGCCTGGATGTCGTCGATGATGAGCAGGGCGCCGTGCTTCTTGGCGATGCCCTCGATCTTCTTGACCCATTCGGCGCGCGCGGCGTTGAGGCCGCCTTCGCCCTGGATCGTCTCGAGCATGATCGCCGCCGGGGCGTCGATCCCGCCCGAGGCGTCGGACAGCATCTGGTCGAGGTAGTCTGCACTGTCGATACCGTCGAAGAACCCGTCGAAGGGCATCCGGGTGACGCCGTGCAGGGACATGCCCGCGCCGCCGCGGTGATAGCCGTTGCCGGTCGCGGCAAGGGCGCCGTTGGTCACGCCGTGAAAGCCGTTGGTGAAGGCGATCACGTTGGTGCGGCCGGTCACCTTGCGGGCGATCTTCATCGCCGCCTCGACGGCGTTGGCGCCGGTCGGGCCGGTGAACATGACCCGGTGGTCCATGCCGCGCGGGGCAAGGATGTGCTCTTCCATCGCGGTCAGGAAGTCGGCCTTGGTGTTCGTGTGCAGGTCGAGCCCGTGGGTGATGCCATCGGAGGTGATGTGATCGACCAGCGCCGCCTTCATGTCGGGGTCGTTGTGACCGTAGTTCAGGGACGAGCAGCCGGCGAGGAAGTCGATCCAGGTGTTGCCGCTCTCGTCATGCAGGTGCGAGCCGCTCGCGGTGGCGAACATGGCGGGCATCCCGCGGGAATAGGAACGGGCCTCGCTCTCGCGGCGCTCGAAAATCTCGGTCGTATGGGTGGTTTTGGAAACAGTGGTATCCTTGGGCATCTGGATGCTCCTTTCGGGAATTCGCTGAATGAGAAGTGTTGGGACGTCGCTGCCGGGCGGCGATCAGGCCACGCGGGCCAGGAAGCCGGGCGTCGGCAGCGTGATGGTCACCATGTGCTCGGTCGCGTGCCGGCCATCGAAGTGGTCGTCGCGCTTGTAGTGCGGCTCGTCGTCGAGGGCGCCGCCGATGGTGCGGGCGAAGCTGCGGAACAGGGCCCAAGAGGCCTCGTTGTCGCGGGTGATCGTCGTCTTCATCTCGCGCGCATCGTCGCAGGCGTCGCGCTCGACCAGTTCGAGCAGCATCCGCTTGCCGAGGCCCAGGCCGCGGGCGGCGGGGCCGACGGCGACCTGCCAGACGAAGAGGGCGTTCTGATCGGGGATCATGTGGCCCGAGATCCAGCCGACGACCTCGCCGTCGAGTTCGGCCACAACGCAGGTATCGCGGAAATGATCCGCCTGCACCAGGTTGGCATACATCGAGTTCTCGTCCAGCGGCTTGCAGGCGCGGACCAACTCCCAGATGGCGGCGCCATCGGTGGTTTCGGGCTTGCGCAGCTTCAGCTTGGTCAGCTTGCGCGCGCGAAGATCGTCGGTGTCCTTGGGCATCGGCGTAACCTCGTTTTGCTTAGGTTGTCTAACTATCACGCAGACGCGATCTTTCAACCTTAAATGCACCCCAAATGACGCTCTGGACGCTATGAGCGCGCTTGCGCCCTGAAACTAAGGGCATTTTCTTCGAGTTCCGAAGAAAATCATTTTTCAACTCCTTCGAAAGCCGATGGATGCCGCCCCGCAGCACGGCGTCACGACAGCCTTGTCCCCGCCCCCGCGACCGGCCATTCTGGCGCAATGGCAAGCTCTTTGGACAACCGCGTCGACGCCAGCCTGATCGCCCTGCGGCGGGTGCTGCGCGCGACCGCCCTCTACGAGCGCGACCTCGCCCATGCGGCGGGGCTGACCCCGGCCAAGTTGCGGGTCCTCCAGATCCTGCGCAGCAAGCCCGGCGGGTCGACCACGCCCAAGGCGCTCGCCACGCAGATGGGCCTTGCCCAGGCGACGATCACCGCGATGGTGGACAAGCTGGTCGCCGGCGGTCACGTCGCGCGCGAGAAGTCCGACACCGACCGGCGCATGTCACACCTCGTCATCACCGAGGCCGGACGCGACACGGTGCGCAACGCCCCCGACGCATTGCAGCAGCGTTTCGTGAATGCCTTCGAGCGGATGCGGCCCTGGGAGCAGGCGCAGCTCGTCGCCTCGCTCGAACGGGTGGCCGACATGCTGGACGCCGCCGACATCGACGCCTCGCCCGTGCTGGCGACCGGCGATCACTACATCCCCCCCGAAGCGGAGCAGTAATGGCCCAGACGACCCACGACGCCGAGGCCGACGCCCGCAACGAGGACATCCTGATCTACGTCGACGGCGACCTTGTCCCCAAGGCCGAGGCCAAGGTCAGCGTCTATGACAGCGGCTTCATGCTGGGCGACGGCATGTGGGAGGGGCTGCGCCTCTACAACGGCAAGTGGGCCTTCTTCGACGACCACATGGACCGGCTGTTCGGGTCGCTCAAGGCGGTCTCGCTCGACCTCGGGATGACGCGGGAGGAGGTGCGGGGCATCCTCGACCGCACGGCGCAGGCCAACGGGATGACCGGCGACGCCCATGCGCGGCTGATGATAACGCGCGGGCGCAAGGCGAAACCTTTCCAGCATCCCTCGCTGTCGCGCTGGGGGCCGACGGTGGTGGCCATCGTCGAACACTCCGTCCCGGCGGAAAACGTGCAGGGCAAGGGCATCCGCCTTGCCTCGGTGCCGCAGGTCCGGGGCCTGCCCCACAGCCAGGACGCCAAGTTCAACAGCCATTCCAAGCTGAACTGCGTGATCGCCTGCCTTCAGGCGGAACAGGCGGGCGCCGACGAGGCGCTGATGCTCGACCCCCATGGCTTCGTGAACACCACCAACGCCTGCAACTTCTTCATCGTCCGCAAGGGCGCGGTTTGGACATCCACCGGGGACTACTGCATGAACGGGGTGACCCGGCAGAAGGTGATCGACCTCTGCCACGCGAACGGCATCGAGGTGCGGGAGAAGAACTATTCACTCTACGAGGCCTACTCCGCCGACGAGGCCTTCCTCACCGGCACCTTCGGCGCCCAGACCCCGGTGGCGAGCATCGACGGGCGCCTTATCGGCGAGGGAACCGGCGCGGGGCCGGTGACCCTGCGCCTCCGGCAGCTCTACAAGGACCTCGTGGCGGCCGACACGGCCTAGGCACCGGCCTTGTAGCGCTCTTCGAGGTCGGCCGCGAAGCCGGCAACGCGCTCCCGGAACCGCCTGAGCATCCCGGCCCTCGCCAGCTTGAAGGATTGCAACATCAGCCGGGCCGAGAGGGTCCGCGCCGACATATCGGCCTTAACGATCAGCCGGGTCCGGCTCCGCGACATCTCGACCAGCTCGACCTGGACGACGCCATCAATGCCTGCAGAGCTCAGGTTGGCGGTCCAGCTGTCGGGCGGGGCCACGTCGGCCAGACGGGCCTCGACCAGGCGGTCGCGGCCGCGGAACCGGAACGACAGCGTCCATGCAGCTCCCGTGACGAAGCCGGTGGCCCGGTCGTTCCGCTGGACGTCGGCACCCCGGCGGAGGGCGATCTTCTCGAAGCTCTGGTGATCGGTGATCCGGTCCCAGACCCAGGCCTGCGGAGCGTCGATGTCTTCTCGGGTCGAAAGTTCCATGCACCGCTCCGGCCTGCGTCCCGCTCTTGCGCGTCCCCGGTTCTGCGGTCAATCGAGACGGTCCGCAAGCCACCGGTCGATAAGAAATCGAGCGATTGCGCCCTTTCTGCCAGCCCGGATCCGGGGATTCCTGCCGGCGGTGATCTCCATCATCTCCTCGCGGCTGACCCAGAGAGCGTGCTCCAGTTCCACCGGGTCGACGGTGATGGCGCGGCTGGTGGCATGGCCGATGCAGCCGATCATCAGGCTGGCGGGGAAGGGCCAGGGCTGGGACGCGAGGTAGCCGACCTCACCGACCTCGACGCCGGATTCCTCGAGCACCTCGCGGCGGACCGCGGCCTCGATCGTCTCACCCGGTTCGACGAACCCGGCGAGGAGGGAATACATTCCCTCCGGCCAGGCGGGCGAGCGGCCCAGCAGGACGTCGTTGCCCGACAGGATCAGCATGATGACCACCGGGTCCGTGCGCGGAAAATGCCGCCGCCCGCAGGCCGGGCACAGCCGCTGCCAGCCGGCCTCGATCACCTCGCTGCGCGCGCCGCAATAGGCGCAGAACCCGTGGCTGCGATGCCATTCGAGGATGCCCCGCGCCGTGGCGGCCAGTTCGGCGTCGCGGGCGGCGAGGCCGAACATGACGGCCCGAAGCTCGGCAAAGACGGCGCCGTCCGGCGCGTCGGGGTGAAACACCTCGGCCGCGTCGAAGGGGCCGTCGGGCACCGGGCCGTCGTCCGGCGGCTCCCAGCCGCTGAGGTCATGCACGAAGAAACCCGCGCCGCTTTCATCCCGGCCCAGCAGCAGGGCCTCGCCCAGGTCCAGCCGGTCCAGGATCGGATGGTCCGGCGGCAGCAGGGCCAGCCCGTCCGGGCCGACCAGCGGGCGGCCGCGCCACATCGCCAGGTGGCGCGACCGCGGCGCCGCGGCCAACGCCGCGAGGGCCGCCGCGTCGCCCCGGATCTCTGCCGCCCGGTCGAGGGCCGAGCCCCCGAATGTCACCGCTTCCGCATTTCTCATCCGCTTCCTTTGTCACGGGGCGGCGACGGGGTCAAAACCCCATCAAAATACACATCCGACTTACACATTTTATAAGTGTAGACAAAGGGTTAAGACATCTTCAGGTTGTGGATGTCTTCAAAAGTACGCGCTGTTGCTGAACCGAACGCACCTTTCCGAAGCATCCAGGGGCCGAACTGCCGGTCTGCGGCTGTTCGGCACATCCGACCTGCATGTTCACCTGCTGCCCTACGACTATTTCGCCGACCGGCCGGCGCCGCACATCGGCCTCGCCCAGACCGCCGCCCTGGTCGAGCAGCTGAGGTCCGAAGCCCGCAATTCGGTGTTGCTCGACAACGGTGACTTCCTCCAGGGCACGCCCCTGTCGGATGTGATCTTCCACGAGGGGTCCTTCGGCCCGGGCGACGTGCATCCCGTGATCGCGGCGATGAACCGCGTCGGGTACGATGCGGCGACCCTCGGCAATCACGAGTTCAACTACGGCCTCGACTTTCTGGACGCGGCCCTGGCCGCGGCAGAGTTCCCGGTGGTCTGCGCCAACATCCTGCGCGACGGGCCGGACGAGGACGACACCTACCGCCCCCCCTTCACCATCCTGCGGCGGCGCGTGGCGATGGACGACGGCGGCGCCGACGTAGAGCTGAAGATCGGCATCATCGGCTTTGCGCCGCCGCAGATCGCCGGCTGGGATCGGGCGCACCTGGACGGACAGATCGTCACGCGGGACATCGTCGAGACGGCCACCCGGCAGGTGCCGCGCATGCGCGCGGCGGGGGCCGACCTCGTCGTTGCCCTCTGCCACAGCGGGATCGGTGCCGCCCACCACTGGCCCGGGATGGAGAATGCCGCCGTTCCGCTGGCCGCCGTGCCCGGCATCGACGCGATCGTCACGGGCCATACCCACGGGGTGTTTCCCGGGCCGGACTTTCGCGCCACCGCGGCCGTGGATCCGGCCAGCGGGCGGCTGCACGGGGTGCCGGCGGTGATGCCGGGGTGCTATGGCTCGCACCTCGGGGTCATCGACCTGGACATGGTGATGGGCCCGCGGGGATGGGAAGTCGTCGCCTCCCGCGCGCGGGCCGAGCCGATCGTGATCCGCCCGGCGCCCCGGGGCCGGCCGCAGCCGCGTGTCCGCCCGGACCCCCGGGTGGTCGAGACGGCCGAGAGCGCCCATGCCGCGGCGCTCGACTTCCTGCGCCGGCCGCTTGGGCAGCTCACCGGCCCGCTGACCAGCTACTTCGCCCTCGCCGTGCCCAGCCCGGCGATCCGGCTGGTCGCGGACGCCCAGCGCGGCTTTGCCAAGCGGCTGCTGCAGGGCACCGCGCACGAGGGCCGGCCCCTCGTCACCGCCGTCGCGCCGTTCCGGGCCGGGGGCCGGGCGGGCCCGGACAGCTACGTCGACATCCCCGCCGGACCGCTGGCGATGCGGCACGCGGCGGAACTCTATCTCTTTCCCAACACACTCTGCGTGGTCGAGGCGACGGGCGCACAGGTGCAGGACTGGCTGGAACGGTCGGCCTGCCTGTTCCGCCAACTGGCCGCCGGCAGCACCGGGCAGGACCTCATCGACCTCGACTTCGCCTGCTACAATTTCGACGTCCTCGACGGGCTGACCTACCGGTTCGACCTGTCGCGGCCGCCCCGCTACACCGCCCAGGGCGACCTGATCGACCCCAGCCACGCGCGGGTGGTCGAGATGACCATGGGCGGGCGCCCCGTCGCCCCGACCGACCGGATCGCCATCGTCACCGACTCCTACCGCGCCGGGGGCGGCGGCATGTTCCGCGCCGCGGCCGAGGCGCGCTGGATCTGCGGTTCTGCCGTCACCGCCCGGGACATCCTGGTCGACCATATCCGCACCCAGGAGAGGATCGCGCCCGAGGCCCGCCCCAGCTGGGATCTGGTGCCGATGCCCCGCACCCGCGCCTGGTTCGACACCGGCCCCGGCGCGCTCGCCCACGTGCCGCCCCGGTTCGACCCTATCGGAACGCAGGAGACCGGCTTCGAAAGGTTCGAGGTCGCCCTCTGACGCCCGGTTGCGACTCGCGGCCCCGGCGCCTATATGGGCAATCGAGAGGTTGGCGCGGGCAGGCGCCTCGCCAACCCGGTCAGG
>JAMWZF010000329.1:1198-3773 GCA_024304875.1 Paracoccaceae bacterium | reverse complement strand
CGCGCACGCGCTGGCCGAAGGGGCCAAGCTGGCGAAGGAGCTGATCGCCACACACGGGTCGCTGCCGAGGTCGGTCGCCCTCGTGCTTTGGGGGTCGGACAATATCAAGTCGGACGGCGCGCCCATCGGGCAGGCGCTGGCCCTGATCGGGGCGCGGCCCCGGTTCGACAGCTACGGGCGGCTGTCGGGCGCCGACCTCATCCCGCTGGCCGAACTCGGCCGGCCGCGCGTGGACGTGGTGATGACCCTCTCGGGCATCTTCCGGGACCTCCTGCCGCTGCAGACCCGGATGCTGGCCGAGGCCGCGTGGAAAGCCGCAAGCGCGCAGGACGAGCCCGCCGAGTGGAACCCGATCCGCGCGCACACCCTAGCCCACGCCGCCGCCATGGGCTGCGATTTCGACACAGCTGCCTTGCGGGTTTTTTCAAACGCGGAAGGGGCTTACGGGTCGAACGTGAACCACCTCGTCGACAGCTCGGCCTTCGGGGACGAGGACGAGCTGGCCGACGCCTACCAGGCCCGCAAGAGCTTTGCCTATTCCCGCTCCGGCGCCTCCTCCGCGAACCCCGCGCTCCTCAAGGAGACGCTGGCGCAGGTGGATCTCGCCTACCAGAACCTCGAATCCGTCGAACTGGGGGTCACTTCGGTCGACCACTACTTCGACACCCTCGGCGGCATCGCCCGGGCGGTGAAGCGGGCGCGGGGAGGGGTCGCCACCGCGGTCTACATCGGCGACTCCACCCGCGGGCAGGCCAAGGTCCGCACGCTCAAGGATCAGGTCGCGCTGGAAACCCGGTCGCGGAGCCTGAACCCCAAGTTCTACGAACCCCTCCTGACCCACGGGCACGAAGGCGTGCGCCAGATCGAGGCGCATATCACCAACACCCTCGGCTGGTCCGCCACGACCGGCGAGGTGCAGCCTTGGGTCTACCAGCGCCTGTCCGAGACCTTCGTCCTCGACCCCGAGATGCGCGAGCGTCTGGCCCTGGCGAACCCCAAGGCCGCGATGCGGATGGCCGGGCGGCTGCTCGAGGCCTCGGACCGGCAGTACTGGCAGCCCGATGCCGCCACCCTCGCGGCCCTTCAGGACGCAGCGGACTCGCTCGAGGACCGGATGGAGGGGATTGCAGCCGAATGAAACTCACCACGACCAAAAACCGAAAGGGGGGCGCATGAGCCCGCGTGACGAGATACCGACCCTGCGGGGCCAGGACGGCGAAGGCTCCGTCCAGGTTCACCAGGATCCCACGACGCAGATCGAGGGGGCCAAGGTCTTCTCGGTCTATGGCAAGGGCGGGATCGGCAAGTCGACCACGTCCTCCAACCTCTCGGCCGCCTTCGCCAAGATGGGGCGGCGGGTGCTGCAGATCGGCTGCGACCCGAAGCACGACTCCACCTTCACCCTGACGGGGCACCTGCAGCCGACGGTGATCGACATCCTGAAAGAGGTGGACTTCCACCCCGAGGAGCTGCGGCCCGAGGACTTCGTCACGACGGGCTGGGGCGGCGTCCTCTGCGTCGAGGCGGGCGGCCCGCCGGCCGGCACCGGCTGCGGCGGCTATGTCGTCGGCCAGACGGTGAAACTGCTCAAGCAGCACCATCTTCTGGAAGAGACCGACGTGGTCATCTTCGACGTCCTCGGCGACGTGGTCTGCGGGGGCTTCGCCGCCCCGCTCCAGCACGCCGACCGGGCCGTGATCGTCACCGCCAACGACTTCGACAGCATCTACGCGATGAACCGGATCATCGCCGCGGTGCAGGCCAAGAGCGCGAACTACAAGGTCCGCCTCGCCGGCTGCATCGCCAACCGGAGCCACGAGACGAACGAGGTCGACCGCTTCTGCGAGAAGGTGGGCTTCAACCGCATCGGCCACATGCCCGACGTCGACGCCATCCGCCGCTCGCGCCTGAAGAAGAAGACCCTCTTCGAGATGGACGACGACGAGGACATCGTCCGCTGCCGCGCCGAATACATCCGCCTGGCCGAAAAGCTCTGGGCCGGGACCGAGCCGCTGGCACCCGAGCCGATGGCGGACCGGGATATCTTCGAGCTTCTGGGATTCGATTGATGCGCCACCACGGCACCCTTTCCCGCGTCGAGCACTATTTCGACCGCACCGCCGCCAAGGCCTGGGAGGCGCTGACCTCGGACGCGCCCGTCTCGGGCATCCGGGCGACGGTGCGGGCGGGAAGGGACCGGATGCGGGATGTTCTGCTGGGATCGCTCCCGGCGGACCTGACGGGGGCGCGGGTGCTGGATGCCGGCTGCGGCACGGGGGCCCTGGCGCAGGAGCTCGCCAAGCGGGGGGCCGAGGTTCTCGCCGTGGACATCGCGCCCTCGCTGATCGAGATCGCGCGGAAACGCACGCCCAGCCACCTGAACGTCCGCTACCACGCCGGGGACCTTGCCGACGACGCGCTGGGACGCTTCGACCACGTCGTCGCGATGGACAGTCTGATCTACTACCGCGCGCCCGAGCTGGCCCATCTGCTCGGCACCCTGCGGGGCCGAACTTCGGGGACCATCGCCTTCACCCTGCCGCCGCGCACGCCGCTGCTCATGGCGATGTGGCGG
>JAMWZF010000329.1:0-1188 GCA_024304875.1 Paracoccaceae bacterium | reverse complement strand
CCCCGCCGCGACCGGTCCCCCGTCATGGTGCCGCAATCGCCCGCGCGGGTCGCCAGCGCCCTGCGGGACGAGGGCGTCCCCGGCCGCCTGCGCGAGGGCGAGCGCGTGACCTCGGGCTTCTACATCTCGACCGCCTACACCCACATGGGAGCGCGCGCATGATCCCCCGCTCGGCCCTCAAGCGCCTGTCGATCAAGATGCTGCCCTTCTCGGACGCGGCCTCGGACGACCTGCCGCTGGGCCAGCTCCTCCGCCTCGCGGTGTTCCAGATCTCGGTCGGCATGGCGACGGTCATGCTGCTCGGTACCCTGAACCGGGTGATGATCGTGGAACTCGAGGTCCCGGCGACCATTGTTGCGCTGATGATCGCCATTCCGGTGCTGGTGGCCCCATTCCGGGCGCTGCTCGGCTTCCGCTCCGACACCCACCGCAGCGCGATCGGGTGGAAGCGGATCCCGTACCTCTGGTTCGGCACGCTCTGGCAGTTCGGGGGGCTGGCGATCATGCCGATGGCCCTGCTGGTGCTGTCGGGCGACCGGGCGCTGGACGTGGACTGGGCCGGATACGTCGGCGCGGGGCTGGCCTTCCTGCTGACCGGCCTCGGCATGCACATGACCCAGACCGCGGGGCTGGCCCTTGCCGCCGACCGCGCGACGGACGAGACGCGGCCGCGGGTGGTGGCGCTGCTCTACGTGATGTTCCTCGTCGGCATGGCCTTCGCCGCGGTGGTGATCGGCACGCTGCTGCGGGACTTCTCGGCCCTCAGGCTGGTGCAGGTGGTGCAGGGGACCGCGGTGGTCACGCTGCTCCTCAACGTCTTCGCCCTGTGGAAGCAGGAGCGGGTGAAACCGATGAGCCGCGCCGAGCGCGAGGCGCCCCGGCCGCTCTTCCGCGACGCCTGGGCCGACTACAACGCGGGCGGCGAGGCGGGGCGGCTGCTGGTCGTCGTCTTCCTCGGCACGATGGCCTTCAACATGCAGGATGTCCTGCTGGAGCCTTACGGGGGCGAGATCCTCGGCCTCTCGGTCTCGGCCACCACGCTGCTGACGGCGATGTGGGCAGGGGGCGCGCTGCTCGGCTTCGCGCTGGCGGCCCGCTGGCTCGCCCGCGGCCTCGACCCGCACCGGATGGCGGCGCGGGGGCTGCTGATCGGGCTCGCGGCGTTCTCCGCCGTGATCTTCGCGGCGC
>JAMWZF010000328.1 GCA_024304875.1 Paracoccaceae bacterium | reverse complement strand
GTTCTTCCCCACGATCCGCATCAGGAAGATGGCGACGATGTTGGCGAGGATGATCGCATAGACCCCGCCCGCAGACCCCAGGCCGACGTTCTGGCTCTCCAGCACGCGCTGGTAGATCAGGTAGGTCAGGGTTCGCGTGCCGAAGGCGCCGCCGGTGGTCACGAAGATCTCGGCGAAGATCGAGAGCAGGAAGATCGTCTGGATCAGGATCACGATGGTGATGGCGCGGCTGAGGTGCGGCAGGATGATGAACCAGAACCGCTTCAAGAGCGGCGCCCCGTCCATCTCGGCCGCCTCGAGCTGCTCGGAATCGAGGGACTGGATCGCCGTCAGCAGGATCAGGGTCGCGAATGGCAGCCACTGCCACGAGACGATCATCACGATCGACCCCATCGGCGCCTCGGACAGCCAGGACACCGGCTCGGCCCCGAAGAACCGCCAGAGATGGGCGAAGAGGCCGTTCACCGGGTCCATGAACATGTTCTTCCAGACCAGGGCCGAGACGGTGGGCATCACGAAGAAGGGGGCGATGACAAGAATCCGGACGACCCCCTGGCCCCACATCGGCTGGTCCAGCAGCATCGCCAGCAGGACGCCGAGGACGATGGTGATGATCAGGACCGAGCCGACGATGACGAGCGTGGTGACGACCGAGGGCCAGAACGCGCTGGACGTGATGAAGCTGACGAAGTTCTCGAAGCCGACGAAGGCGGGCTCGATGTCCGGGCGGTTGGGGCGGAAGACGCGGAACGAGAACCAGAGCGTCATGCAGAGCGGGACGAGCATCCAGCCCAGCAGGAGGACGACCGCGGGGGCCATCATGAGGCGGGCCGCGGACCGGGAGGCCTTGGTAGCCATGTGCGTGATCTCCCCCACTTGCAGATCGCGTCTCGCGGCGGTCCCTCCTCCGGGACCTTTGCCGCCGAGGCCGCTGACGACGCGGGCCGGTGTCTTCAGGCCGGCCGGCCACGTCAGGGGCGTCGAGGTCTAAGGGGCCGGGGGGCGAAGCGGTGCCTCGTCCCCCGGCCGTCTCGGGAGGATCAGTTGTAGCCGGCGGCTTCCATCTCTTCGGTCGCGATGGCCTGGGCCTTCTCCAGGGCCTCTTCGACCGACTGCTGACCGGCGTAGGCGGCCGAGAACTCCTGGCTCACCTGGGTCGCGATGCCGGCGAACTCGGGGATCGCCGCGAACTGGACGCCGACGTAGGGAACGGGGTCCACGGTCGGGTTGTTCGGGTCAGCCGAGTTGATGCTGTCGAGCGTCATCTGGGCGAAGGGAACCGACTGGTACTCGGGGTTCTCGTAGAGAGAGGTCCGCGCACCCGGCGGGACGTTGGCCCAGCCTTCGTTCTCGGCGACGAGCTCGATGTATTCCTTCGAGGTAGCCCATTCGATGAACTGCTTGGCCTCGTCGACCTGGTCGGTGCCCGACGGGATGCCGAGGGCCCAGGCCCAGAGCCAGTTGGCGTTCTTGCCGAGGCCGGTGTTCGGGGCGAGGGCGAAGCCGACGCTGTCCGCGACTTCGGATTCGTCGGGGTTGGTCACGAAGGAGGCGGCGACGGTGGCGTCGATCCACATGCCGCACTTGCCCTGCTGGAACAGGCTCAGGTTTTCGTTGAAGCCGTTGGTCGCGTATCCCGGAGGGCCGGACTCGTCCATCATTTCCTTGAAGAAGGTCAGGGTGTTGGCCCATTCCTCGGTGTCGAACTGCGGGTTCCACTCCTCGTCGAACCAGCGGGCGCCGAAGGAGTTGGACATCGCGGTGATGAAGGCGCCGCCTTCACCCCAGCCGGCCTTGCCGCGCAGGCAGATGCCGTTGATGTCGGCCTCGCGGTCGGTCATCGCCGCCGCGGCCTCGCGGATGAACTCCCAGGTCGGGCTTTCGGGCATCTCCAGGCCGGCCTCTTCCATGAGGTCGGTCCGGTACATGATCATCGAGCTTTCGCCGTAGAACGGCGCGGCGTAGAGCGTGCCGTCGTGGGACAGGCCGTTCGCCATCGCGGGCAGGATGTCGTCCACGTCGTATTCTTCGCTGAGGTCGTCCAGCGGGACCAGCCAGCCGTTCGCGCCCCAGATCGGGGTTTCGTACATGCCGATCGTCATGATGTCGAACTGGCCACCGTTGGTGGTGATGTCCGTGGTCACGCGCTGCCGCAGCACGTTTTCCTCGAGGGTCACCCACTCCACGGCGATGCCGGTCTCTTCGGTGAACTGGTCGGTGTAGCCCTGCATGCGGATCATGTCGCCGTTGTTCACGGTGGCGATCGTGATCGTGCTGTCCTGGGCAAGGGCCGCGCTACCGGCCATCAGGGCGAGCGTGCTCGCCGCACAAACTGCGCGTCTCAGGTACATCCTAATCCTCCCTAAAGTCTGGATGTGGTCTGCCCAAACGGTAGGCGGAGGATACGGCTGGCGTCAACGAAAAGATTTACGCGCGATAATTTAGAATTTTGCTCACGCAGAATCCCGCATCACGAGCTTGCCCTCGAAGAACACGGATTCCGCTTCGGTTTCACCGGCTTCGATGGCGCCGAAGAGCGTCGCCGCAGCGCGGCGAGAGACCGACTCGTAGTCCTGCGCGATGGTCGTCAGCGGGGGGCAGGTGAAGCGCGAGAACGGGTGGTCGTCCTGCCCCGCGACCCGAATCGCGCTGTCCTTGTCCCGCCCGACGCGCAGGCCCAGCTCGTAGCAGGCGGTCAGGAATCCAATCGCCAGCCGGTCGTTGCTGCACAGGACGGTGTTGGTCGGGAAGGCCCCCGAGGTGAGCGCCCGGTGCCCCTCGCGGCGGCCGATGTCCTCGAACTGCCAGCCGGTGCCCTCGGCCTTGAAGATCACCGGCTCGTGCCCCAGCTCCTCCATCGCCGCAATGTAGCCCTGCCGCCGCCGGTTGGCGTTGGGGTTGGCCGGGGTCGCCATCTCGAAGAAGCAGGGCGGCTCTCCGGTGCGGCAGAGGTAGTCCACCATCAGCTTGGCGAACTGGGGGTTGTTCGACCCCACGAAGGCGATGCCCGTGTCCGGCAGGAAGCTGTCGAAGAGGACGGTCGGCACGTCCTTGGTGAACTTCTCGATCGCGGCCTTGTCCGAAAGCCGGCCGAGCGGGGCGAGGAGGACGCCCGCCGGCTTCAGCGCGCGCATCGCATCCAGGATCTCGACCTCCTGCGCGGGGTCGCCGTAGGCGGAATAGAGCGTCGGCTGATAGCCCGCCGCCACCACCTGCTGTTCCACGCAGCGGGCGATCTCGGCGAAAAAGGGGTCGGTCAGGTAGGGAACCACGACGCCGACGTTCTTTGTCAGCTTCCGGTTCTGGTTCATCGCGAAGATGTTGGGCCGGTAGTCGTAGCGCTCGAGCGCCGCCTCGATCCGGGCGCGGGTGCTGGCCCGGACGCTGGAGGGATCATGGAAGTACTTCGAGACCGTAGGCCGCGAGATGCCGCTCAGCGCGGCGAATTCTTCCATGTTGCGAACCTTGGTGTCGGACATCGGCTCTCCCTCCGCCCCGGACCTTGACACGACATTGCCGCGCGCAAAAGTTGAAATTGGCTCGTGAAGAATCCTGCGAAGATTTCGGGATATTCGGGCCGCTCATCCGCTCAGGCAGGCGTCAAGCAGCGGGCTGTCGCCTTCCAGCCCTTCTATGACATCGAAGTGGTGCCGATCCGGCTCTGCCGTCACCGGGCAGCCCCAGGCCTCCCCCAGCCAGCGCGCCTGGTCGAGGAAGGCAGACCGGACTGAACGAGACGCTCGGGCTGACCGAGGAGGAGGCGGCCGCCGAGAGCCCCGCC
>JAMWZF010000327.1 GCA_024304875.1 Paracoccaceae bacterium | reverse complement strand
GTCCCCGCGAAATCGGCCAGCCGCGCGTGGGTGTCGAAGGCCAGGAGGTAGGTGCCCCCCTCGGCCTCGATCACCCGGGGGGCGATGTCGTCGCCCTCCGGCTCTTCGTCGAGCAGCAGCAGCAGTTCCGCCTCGGCCAGCCGGGCGTAGAAGCCGAGGCGCGCGGTGTCGTCCTCGGGCGCGGCCTCCATCGCGGCATGGGCGGTGTCGAGAGGGGTATCGGTCATTCCATCACCTTTGCCACCTCGGCGCGGAGGGCGGGCAGCACCTCCTCGCCGAACCAGGGATTGCGTTTCAGCCACCCGGTATTGCGCCAGGAGGGATGCGGCAAGGGGAAGGTGCCGGGGGCGTGGCCCCGCCAGTTGCGCACCGTCTCGGTCACGCCTGTCCTCGTCCCGAGGTGCCAGCGATGGGCTGCCCCGCCGACCAGCACGCGAAGGCGGACGTCCGGCAGCACGGCCATGACGTCCTGGTGCCAGGTCCGGGCACAGACGGCAGGCGGCGGCAGGTCGGCCCCCTTGGCGTCGTAGCCGGGAAAGCAGAAGGCCATGGGCACGATGGCCACCCGGTCCCGGTCGTAGAACTGGTCCTCGGAGAGCCCCAGCCAGTCCCGCAGCCGGTCGCCCGAGGGGTCGCGGAAGGGCTCACCCGCCTCGTGGACCCGTTTGCCCGGCGCCTGCCCCGCGATCAGGAGCCGCGCCGTGGGCCGGAACCAGACGACGGGGCGCGGCGCATGGGCCGTCGCCGTGGCGGCGAAGCGCGGTGCGCAGAGGCGGCAGGCGCGGATGCGGTCGGTAAGATCGGGCATGCCGGCAAGATAGGGCGGCGTCCGGCTCGGGAAAACGACGATGACATGATATTTCGACAATCCTGAAAATGTCGATTGCCGGCGAGGTGTTATTTCGATACTTCTAGAAACATGAAAATCGACTCGCCAGAAGACATCTCCCTCGCCGTCGCCGCCTCGACCTTCGCGGCGCTGGGGTCCGAGCAGCGGCTGCATGTGCTGCGCACCCTCGTGCGCTCGGGTCCGAAGGGGCTGACCATCGGAGAGCTGGGGCAGCGCAGCGGCGTCACCGGATCGACCCTGACCCATCACATGAAGATCCTGGCCCAGGCCGGCCTCGTCACCCAGGCGCGGCAGGGCCGGTCGATCCTCTGCGCCGCCGTCGCCTACGGCGAGCTGGAGCATCTGTCGCAGTTCCTTCTGCGCGAGTGCTGCGCCGACTGCCCCGATTGTGCGGACACGCCGGGAGAGGACCATTCCCATGGCTGACCTGAGCCAGAGCACACCCCCCACCCTGCCGCGGCTCTGGAAGCGGCTGGACAAGGCCTGGGCCCTCGTCGTCCTCGTGCCCCTGGCCGTGGCGCTCCTCGACCCCGCCCGGCTGGGCGAGGTCCTGGGCCGGACGGCGGGGTCCTTCGGCCATACCGCGATCTTCATCCTCTTCGCGATCACCCTCGTCGCCTACGTCAAGGCCAGCGGGGCCGAGACCCTTCTGGCCAAGGCCTTCGAGGGCGACCAGCGCCGGATGATCGTCCTTGCCGCGCTGCTGGGGGGCCTGTCGCCCTTCTGTTCCTGCGAGATCATTCCCTTCGTCGCGGCCCTTCTCGCCGTGGGCGCGCCGCTGGGGCCGGTCATGGCGCTGTGGCTCGCCTCGCCGCTGATGGACCCGGCGATGTTCACCCTGACCTGGGGCGAACTCGGCCTGCCCTTTGCCCTGGGGAAGGCGGCGGCGGCGGTCGGGATCGGCCTGATCGGCGGCTTCGTCACCATGGCCCTGTCCCGCAGTGCCGTCTTCGCCGAGCCCCTGCGAGAGACACCGGCCGCCAAGGGCTGCTGCGGCGCGAAAAAGCCGTTCCGCGGCACCCCGCGCTGGCGGTTCTGGCAGGAGGCCGACCGGCGCGAGACCTTCCGCGAGACCTGGGTGGAGAACGCCCTGTTCCTCGGCAAGTGGCTGCTGGTCGCCTACCTCTTCGAGGCGGTGATGATCGCCTACGGCACCACGGATTACGTCGCCCAGTGGCTGGGGGGCGAAGGGCTGGGGACCATCCTGCTTGCGGCCCTGATCGGGATGCCGGCCTACCTCAACGGCTACGCGGCCGTCGGCCTGATCGGCGGGCTGGCCGAGCAGGGGATGAGCCAGGGGGCGGCGATGTCCTTCGTGCTGGCCGGCGGGGTCAGCTGCATTCCGGCGGCCGTGGCGGTCTGGGCGCTAGTCAAGTCGCGCGTCTTCCTGGCCTACCTCGGCTTCGGACTGGGCGGGGCGGTGCTGGCCGGGATGCTCTGGCAGGCCGTCGCCTGACCTTATCCGCGGGGAAGGCGTTAATTTTGCGTTAAATTCCCCGCCTCACCACCGGTCGGCGGGGCTTGGAACGAGCGCCGGCCGCCGGGCCGGTCCTGCCCCGGCATCGCCCAAATTTCATTGTATTGTGACCACCTTTCTCGGCATAATCTGGCCGACAGACGCGCCCTCACGGGGCGTTAACCCGCCTTCTGCGACAAGTCTCCGGGTCAAGCGGGACGACCGCAACGGGCCGGGCCAGAGGCAGGGCACAAGGCGACATGCTGGAATTCAACGAGGTATCGAAGTCCTTCTGGACCGGAACCCAGCGCAAGGTCATCCTCGACCAGGCGTCGTTCCGCGTCGAGCTGGGCAACTCCCTCGGCATCCTCGCGCCCAACGGGACCGGCAAGACGACCCTCATCAACATGATGGCGGGGCTCGAGAAGCCGGACGAGGGCACCATCACCCGCGGCTGCCGGGTGTCCTTCCCCCTCGGCTTCATGGGCGGCATCATCACCAAGCTCTCGGCGATGGAGAACGCGCGCTACATCGCCCGGCTCTACGGCCTCGACCCCGACTACGTGGAGGCCTTCTGCCGCTGGCTCGCCGGGATCGGCGAATATTTCGACATGCCCGTCGGCACCTATTCCCAGGGGATGCGGGCGCGGTTCACCTTCGCCCTCATGCTGGCGCTGGATTTCGACATCTACCTGATCGACGAAGGCATGCCGCAGACCACCGACGCCGAGTTCAACCGCAAGGCAGGGCAGCTCCTGCGCGAACGGCTGGAGAACACCACCGTGATCATCGTCTCGCACCAGGCCCAGACGCTGGAGAGGTTCGCCCGCTCCGCCGCGGTCCTGCGCAACGGGCGGCTGCACATGTTCGACAGCCTCGAAGAAGCGAAACAGATGTATGACTACGAAGCCTAGGGCCCTGAAATACCGCATCCGGCGGAGCGAACCGCTGGTTCCGTCCGGGGCCGCGCCCGAAGAGGATCGGGCCGCCCCGGTGGCGGCGCCGGCCCCGGGCGACGGGCCCGCCCAGCCCCAGGCCCAGCCGCCGGAGGCGCCGCCGGTGCGATCCGGCCAGGTCGACGGCCCGGCCCAGGTCGCGGCCGAGACCGATATCGACGCCATCCGCCGCGAGGGCCTGACCGGCCGGCAGTTGCGCATGGCCCGGCGGATCGCCCAGAAGAACGGCCTGCCCGCCACCTCGGACTTCGACGCCGTCCGGCAGTTGCGGTTGAACGGGATAGACCCCTTCCGGCGGTCCAACATTCTGGAACTGGTGGTTCCCGACGGCGCCGGCGCCGGGGCGGCGGCCCAGATGCAGGGCGCCGCGGCGGCGGGGACGGCGGACGGCGGGACGGGCATGCCCGTCGCCGGGGAGGATGCGGTCGGCTTTCCCGATGGCGCCGGCGGGCGGATCGTGCGCCGCGGCGCCGGCACCCCCCAGACCTCCCAGGGCCGCGCCCTCGCCCAGACCGGCAAGG
>JAMWZF010000326.1 GCA_024304875.1 Paracoccaceae bacterium | reverse complement strand
GAAAGGACCCAATCGCGGGAGGGGCAGCGGGCGGCGGGCCGGCAGCGCAGGTGGGCCCGCCGGGATGCCTGTCCCTGGTCGCCAGTTCCGGCGCCATTTGCGAACCGTACACTATTTTTCGCTAGCTCGGGCCCGTCATGGCCGCCAGCAACACGCCAGTCTTCGATCTCATCGAGTTGTCGGGCATCCACGACAACGCGACCTACACCCGTGCGCCCGGTGGCGGCGGCGACATCCTCGGCGTGGTCGAGAACGCCACCTATTCCGACAGCGATGCCAGCAACTCTTCGACGAACGTGGCCGAGCTGAACCAGGACTACGGCGGCAAGTTCGTCATCGACGGCATCACCTACCAGTTCACCATGGCAGTGCCGGACAGCGGCTCGGACGTGGTGACCGTCTTCCATGACGGTGGGACCACGAACCTCTCGGGCGGGGGCGGGACCAGCCAGGTCGTCTTCCTGCAGATGTGGCCCCTCGGCGGGGGCGCGGCGCGCTATTTCGTGCTGGTGGACGACACGGTCGGCGATCTGCAGAACATCACCGCGATCCAGGTCCGCACGCTCGACTATACCGTGGCAGGCAACGACGTCAGCATCAACGCCGACCGGAACAACGCCGTGACGGTCTGCTTTGCCCTCGGCACCCGGATCGCGACGCCCCTGGGCTCCCGCCCGGTCGAGGTTCTGACGCTCGGCGACCTTGTTGACACGCTCGATCACGGGCCCCGGCCGATCCGCTGGTGCTATCGGCGCCGGTTCGACCTGTCCTCGCCCGCCGAGGCGGCGGCGCGCAGCCCGGTGCGCCTGGCGCCCGGCGCTCTGGGGCCCGGTGTGCCGGACCGGGCCCTGGTCCTGTCGCCGCAGCACCGGGTCATGATCGCCTCGCCCATCGCCGCGCGCATGTTCGGAACCGCCGAGGTGCTGGTTCCCGCGGTCAAGCTGGTCGGCCATCCCGGGATCGAGCGGGTCTGGCCGAGATCGGTCAGCTACGTCCACCTGCACCTCGGCCAGCACGAGATCGTCATGGCGGAAGGGGCCCCGACGGAAAGCCTGCTGCGTGCGCCGATGTCCCTGTCAGCGCTGCCGCCGTTGCGACGCTGGCAGCTTGCGCGCCTGCCCGGCGGCGCGGACGCGCCCGCGCGGCCGATCGTGGAAGGCAGGCGCGCAATCCGCACTCTCCTGCGACGCCATCTCAAGAACGGCAAGCCGCTGCTGATGCCGTCAGCACGGCAACCGGTCGGTCTCCGATCGGTGACGGCGTGCCACGACCGGGATTGACGATGACACCGAAATATAACTAACTGGAAATATAGCCAGTTGGAAATTCGATGCGCGATTCCCTCTCCCGAACCTTCCTCGCCCTAGCCGATCCCACCCGTCGGGCGATCCTCGCGCAGCTCTCGGGCGGCGCCGCGACGGTGAACGAGATCGTCGAGGCGCATGATCTTAGCCAGCCGAACATCTCCAAGCATATCAAGGTGCTGGAAGAGGCCGGGCTGATCCGGCGCGAAAAGGTTGCCCGGACCCGGCCGTGCGTGTTGCAGCCCGAGGGGCTGGATCAAGCGGCCGGCTGGATCGACCGCTATCGCACCGGCTGGACGGAGTCCTTCGACCGTCTCGAAGCCTCGCTGAAAGACATCTACCGCAAAGGCCCGCCAGATGCCTGAGCGCCTCTCATCCCGGAGCCCACACCGATGATACGCCACGAGAACCCCGACAACGTCCTGCGGATCGCGCGCGACTTCCCCGCGCCGCCCGCCTTCGTCTTCGCGCTCTGGTCCGAGCCCGAGCTTCTGCGCACCTGGTGGGGCCCCGAGGGCTGCCGCCTGCACACCTGCGAGATCGACTTCCGCGTCGGCGGGCGCTGGCGGTTCAACATGATCGGCGAGACCAGCCACTGGACCCACGGCACCTATCACGAGATCGTCCCGGCAGAGCGGCTCGTCTTCTCCTACGATTTCGACGACCTCGGGGTGCACTCCGTTGTCTCGGTCCGCTTCGCGCCCGCCGGGGCCGACGGCACCCGGATGGCGTTCTGCCAGACCGGTTTTCCCGATGCCAATGAGCGCGAGGGCCACAACGGAGGATGGAACTCGACCTTCCACATCCTCGGCGAGGCGCTTTTGCGGCTCCACGGCATGGGATCGGTCTGGCCCGACCTGCCGGAGAAGAAGAAGGACGGCGTCGCCCGCGACCTCGAGGCGGCCCGCCAAGGGCTCGATCAGGAGCGGACGGAGAAGACCTAGCGCTCGCGCCGCGCCATGAAGGCCAGCCGCTCGAAGAGGGCGACGTCCTGTTCGTTCTTCAGGAGCGCGCCGTGCAAGCGGGGCAGGGCGGTCTTGGGATCGGCCCGCAGGTCCTCGGGCGCCAGGTCCTCCGCCAGCAGCAGTTTCAGCCAGTCAAGAACCTCCGAGGTCGAGGGCTTCTTCTTCAGCCCCGGCTGTTCGCGGATCTCGTAGAACTGGGTCAGCGCGGCGGTCAGCAGGGCGTCCTTGATGCCGGGGTGATGCACCTCGACGATGGCCTTCAGGGTCTCCACGTCCGGGAAGCGGATGTAGTGAAAGAAACAGCGGCGCAGGAAGGCGTCGGGCAGTTCCTTCTCGTTGTTCGAGGTGATGATGACCACGGGGCGCTGCTTTGCCCGCACCGTCTGCCCCGTCTCGTAGACATGGAACTCCATCCGGTCGAGCTCCTGCAGCAGGTCGTTCGGGAACTCGATGTCGGCCTTGTCCACCTCGTCGATCAGCAGGACCACGCGCTCCTCGGCGTCGAAGGCCTGCCAGAGCTTGCCCCGGCGGATGTAGTTGGCCACGTCATGGACCCGCGCGTCCCCCAGCTGGCTGTCGCGCAGGCGGCTGACGGCATCGTATTCGTACAATCCCTGGGCCGCGCGGGTGGTGGATTTGACGTGCCATTCGATAAGCTCCATCCCCAGGGACGCGGCGACCTGGCGGGCAAGCTCGGTCTTGCCGGTGCCCGGCTCTCCCTTCACCAGAAGCGGCCGCTCCAGCCGGATCGCGGCGTTGACGGCGATGGTCAGATCGTCGGTGGCGACGTAGTCGTCGGTGGACGAAAACTGCATGTGAATTGCCCGTTTGTTTCGCGGTGAGAGACTATCAGGGCGCCCCGGACCCGCAACCGACCTGACACGCGCAAGATGTGACCACAAGTCGGGAAAACGGGGGGTGACACCCCCGGCAACGCGGAGTAAAGGGTGCCCACGAAAGGGGTTGCCGAAATGGTGCAGGACTTTCCCAAGTCGGATTTCGGCGTCACCGAGGGAGCAGAAATGAAAGCCGAGACTTTCCTTCCGGACGACTACCGTCCCGCCGAGGACGAGCCGTTCATGAACGACCGACAGCTTGAGTATTTCCGCCGCAAGCTGCTGACATGGAAATCCGAGATCCTTGAAGACAGCCGGGACACGATCACCGGCATGAAGGACAGCACCCGCAACATTCCCGACATCGCCGACCGCGCCAGCGAAGAGACCGACCGGGCCTTGGAACTGCGCACCCGCGACCGCCAGCGCAAGCTGGTCGCCAAGATCGACAGCGCCCTGCGCCGGATCGACGAGGGCGAGTACGGCTATTGCGAGATCACCGGCGAGCCGATTTCGCTCAAGCGGCTTGACGCCCGCCCGATCGCGACCATGAGCCTCGAGGCGCAGGAGCGGCACGAGCGGCGCGAGAAGGTCCACCGGGACGACTGATCCCGTGGCCGGGGCCAACTCAGGACGCCGGCTCGCCGTCGTGGGCGGCGGCATCGGCGGGCTGGCCTCGGCCCTGGCGT
>JAMWZF010000325.1 GCA_024304875.1 Paracoccaceae bacterium | reverse complement strand
ATCGGCACCGCCGAGAGGGTCATCAGCGGCACGCCGAAGGTCCCTCCGCCGATGCCCATGAGCACGCTCAGAAGGCCGATGACCGGCGACAGGATCGCCCGCAGGACCCCGCCCGGCATGCTCTGCGCCAGCCGCCAGTCGATCTTTCCGAAGACCATGTAGATCGACACGACCCCCGCCGTGACGCCGAACACGATCTGCAGGACCGTCGAGGACACCCGCGCCGCCACGATCAGGCCGATGACCGCGCCGACGGCGATGCCCGGTGCCCAGCTGCGCAGGATGCCCCAGTCGACGGCGCCCTTGCGGTTGTGGCTCTGCAGGGACCGCAGGGAGGTCACGATGATCGTCGCCAGCGAGGTCGCGACGCAGATCTGCATCAGGTAGGCGCTGTCGTAGCCGAGGGCGGAGAAGGTGTAGAAATAGGCCGGCACCAGGACGATCCCGCCGCCGACGCCGAGCAGGCCCGCCAGGACGCCGGCGAAGGCCCCGATGACGAGCAGAGAGGCCGCGAAGGGCCAGAGGGTCGCGATGTCCGGCATGGTGTCTTCCTGTCCAGTCCGCCCGTCATGCCCGCGGCGCGCCGCGGCGGCAAGGGGTCAGGCGGCGGCCTGGCGCGTCGCCTCGAGGGCGCGGAGCAGGACCGGCACCCCCGCCCCCTCGCCCGTCGCCTCGGTCGACAGGATCTGGCGCCAGCGCCGGGCCCCGGGCCGCCCGGCAAAGAGCCCGAGCATGTGGCGCGTGACCTGGTGCAGGCGGCCGCCTGTGGCCAGGTGCGCCTCGATGTGCGGGATCATGGCGAGGGCGGCCTCTTCCCCTGTCACGTCCGGGGTGTCCGCGCCGAAGATCCGCCGGTCGGCGGAGCCGAGGATCGAGACCGGATCGTGGTAGGCCGCCCGGCCGACCATGACGCCGTCCAGGCCTGCCTCCAGCTCCGCCTCCGCGAGTTCCAGCCGGTCGATCCCGCCGTTGATCGAGATGTGCAGGTCCGGGAAGGCGGCCTTCATCGCGTGGACCAGCGGGTAGTCGAGCGGCGGGATGTCCCGGTTCTCCTTGGGCGAGAGCCCCTGGAGCCAGGCCTTGCGGGCGTGGATCGTCACCCGGCGCACCCCGGCGGCGCGGACCTTCGACAGGAAATCCGGCAGCACCTCCTCGGGCGCCTGCTCGTCCACGCCGATCCGGCATTTCACCGTCACCTCGCGGGGCTGGGCGGCGATCATCGCGGCGACGCAATCGGCCACCAGATGGGGCGAGCGCATCAGCACCGCGCCGAAGGTCCCGGACTGCACCCGGTCGGAGGGGCAGCCGCAGTTGAGGTTGATCTCGTCATAGCCCTCCTCCGCGCCCATCCGCGCCGCCTCGGCCAGCTCGGCGGGGTCCGATCCGCCGAGTTGCAGGGCGACGGGATGCTCGGCCGCGCCGAAGCGCAGCAGGTGCCGCGCCCCGCCGCGGACGAGGGCGGGGGCGGTCACCATCTCGGTATAGAGCAGCGCCCGCCGCGACAGCACGCGGTGCAGCGCCCGGCAGTGCCGGTCGGTCCAGTCCATCATGGGCGCCACGGCAAGCCGTGACGCGTATTTTGCATTATATGTCATAAACTTACTCGCCGCATGCGCAGGCAGCCACCTAACGGGATTTCTCGTGATTCCCGGGGGTTTTCCCCGGTTTCCGTGTTTTCCAAGACAGCTTGCTGCCGAGTAGCAACATCCATCCCGCCGATCATGTCCGAGCCAGGGCTCCGCCAGGGTCAGGCGAACCACCTGATTCTGGCTGCGGCTCGACTTACCCCATTCGGCCGGTTTCCGGCCAGAGGAGAGTTGGCCCATCGAGGTTGGGCTCAGTTGGATCGCGAGCGGTCATGTGCGGACCTGGTCATCTCTCATCCGCCCCGATCCAGCATGGACTCGATCGTCGGCAACAGCGCACTGGTGATAATCATGGGTTTCCTCATGATGCGCGAACCGAAGGATGATCGGCCCAAGGTCGACACTGACGCCTTGGTCCGGAATGCCCCGTCTCACCTCCTTGATGGCACCGGGATCAAGGTTGAGAACGCAGGCCCTAAAGGCTGACGGCACGACCGCCGTCATGGGAATCTTGCCAGATCCCTACATTGCCTTCATAGTGCCATCATTTCGCAGTCAGGATGCGCGTCATGGCACAACTCACCGTTCGAAATGTCGACGATGCGATCGCCGCGGCCCTGAAGGAGCGGGCGGCGAAAGCGGGGCGATCCGCAGAGGCTGAGCATCGCAGGATCCTCGAGGAAGCCCTCCGCCCCGGCCAAAGGGCTGACTTCTTCGCCGAGGCACGCGCCAGACGCGTGAAGCTGGCCCCTGGCGCTCCGACCACGACCGAGATCCTCCGCGCGGATCGTGATCGCGACGAGGCATCATGACAGCGGGCGAGAGCTTCGTTGTCGACACCTCCGTCGCGATCAAGTGGATCGTGGACGAAGAGGGAAGCGACAAGGCAGAGCTCCTCCAGGGTGCCGACATGGTCGCGCCCGCCCTTTTCCGGATCGAGGCCGGCACCGTCCTTCGCACCCTCGCCGCAAAACAGATTCTCGCCAACGAGCGCGCGATCGACCTCTTCCTGTTTCTGCAGACGGCCCCGGTGACGATCATCGACGCCGACGAGCTCCTGGAGCGACGCGCCTTGGATCTCGCGCTGGCGCTCGAGCACCCGATCTACGATTGCGTCTACCTCGCGCTTGCCGAGCGCACGGATCGCCGGCTCATCACCGCCGACCGCCGGTTCATCAAGACCCTTTCCGGCACCGAGCATGCGGCGCGGGTCCTTGCCCTGGAGTCTCTGGGATCAGCCACGCCGGGGGAGGCCCGCCTTTGAGACGCCTTCCGCCGCGAGCAATATTCATTTCAGCAACGATTTTCCGAGTGAGCGCTTGAACCCGACAGACATCTTCGAGGCTCTTGAGGCCATCGCCAAGGCCCCCTTCGATCCGGCTGAACTCGGGTTCTCCTTCGCCGAGGCGACCGACAATGCCCAGGCGGCTGCCGCTTCTGGATAGCGGACCTTGTCATCCCCGTGTTGGCAGCTGCCAACCTTTCTCCGTCACTTCAGGCTGGGGACGCTTCCCTCTGCCCGGTGCGTATCCGTGCTGGCCGTATGCAGCGAGCGGGCGATCCGTTCCGCCCGCTCGATCACGTGCGCGGCACCCGCCGGCTTGCAGACCTCACCCGCCGTCTCGCGAAAAAGCTCGAGCCAGCGATCGAAGTGCGCCCACGTCACGGGCAAGCCCGCATGTTTGGGGACCGGGGCACCGTGGTAGCGGCCGGTCATCAGCGCCACGGATGACCAGAAGTCGACCATCTTCTCAAGGTGCGGTTCCCAGTCGCCGATCCGGTCTGAGAAGATCGGACCGAGCACCGGGTCGACGCGGATCTTGCCGTAGAAACCGTGCACCAGGTCGGCGAGTACGGCTTCGCTGAGACCGGTCCTCTGCATCGTTTCCAAGGTCATCGCGGGGCGCGCGGAGCGGATCGGCGGGAGAGAGGCTTGCGTCTGGGTCATGGCTGAACTGGCCTGAGCGGTTGTTGCGAGAGCGGGGTAGGATCTATAATAGGTATTGTAAATGCCTATTCATAGCGGGACTGTCAGATGCGCCTAACCAGCTTCACCGATTACGGTCTACGCGCGCTCATGCGGATGGCCAGCGCCCCGGAGCGCGCATTTTCGACAGCCGAGATTGCTGATGAATTCGACATCTCGCGCAATCACCTGAACAAGGTCATCCAGCGCCTCGCGCGGCATGGCTACGTTGCCACGCGCCGTGGCG
>JAMWZF010000324.1 GCA_024304875.1 Paracoccaceae bacterium | reverse complement strand
CCCTGGGCACCTACGGCCCGGCCAGCTGGCTCGGCTGGGCGGTGACGGCCCTCGGCGGGGGGCTCATCTTCACCGGCCTCCAGCACATCCGCTTCCGCAGCGAAGGGCAGGGGCCGGGCATGGTCGAGATCAACGAACGCCGGGTGACCTACTACGGCCCCCTCACCGGCGGGGTGGCGGACCTCGACCTCCTCGACCGGCTCGACCTTGTCCCCGGCATCCCGGCGCACTGGCAGCTGACGGCCGAGAGCGGCGCGACGCTGGCGATCCCGGTCAACGCGGCCGGGGCCGAGGACCTCTTCGACGTCTTCGCCGCCCTGCCCGGCATCCGGACCGAGGCGATGCTGGCCGCGCTGCGCTCGCGCCCCAAGACGCCGGTCACCGTCTGGTCCGCCCGCGCGCCCGCGCACAGCGCGCCCGCATTGACACCGCCGCCGCCAGACGGCACCCGTTAGCTTCCGTTCAACGGCAACAGCAGCGAGGCCGCCCATGTCCATCCCCCAGTCCGGCGGCGGCCCGATCGAGAGCCGCGACCAGCTCGCCGGCCTTCTGGAAAAGGGCTGCAAGCCCAAGGACCAGTGGCGCATCGGCACCGAGCACGAGAAGTTCGGCTACTGCCGCGACACCCACCTGCCGATCCCCTACGAGGGCGACCGGTCGGTCCGGGCGGTGCTCGAGGGGCTCCAGGACCGCTACCAGTGGGACCCCGTCTTCGAAGGCCCCCACCTCATCGGGCTGAGCAAGGACGGCGCGAACATCTCGCTCGAGCCCGGCGGCCAGCTGGAGCTCTCCGGCGCCCCGCTCGAGACGATTCACCAGACCTGCGACGAGGTGAACAGCCACCTGCGCGAGGTGAAGGACGTCGCCGACGAGATCGGCGTCGGCTTCATCGGCCTCGGCGCCGCGCCGGAATGGACGCACGAGCAGATGCCGCTGATGCCCAAGGGCCGCTACAAGCTGATGGACGCCTACATGGACAAGGTGGGCACCGCCGGGAAGGTGATGATGCGGCGGACCTGCACGGTGCAGGTCAACCTCGACTTCGCCAGCGAGGCGGACATGGTGAAGAAGCTGCGCGTGGCCGTGGCGCTTCAGCCCGTCGCCAACGCCCTCTTCGGCAATTCGCCCTTCTTCGAGGGCAAGCCCAACGGCCACAAGTCCTGGCGCGGATGGGTCTGGCGGCACCTCGACCCGGCCCGGACCGGCATGGTCCCCTTCGTTTTCGAGGAGGGTTTCGGCTTCGAGGCTTGGGTCGACTACGCCCTCGATGTGCCGATGTATTTCGTCTACCGCGACGGCAAATACATCGACGCCCTCGGCCAGTCGTTCCGCGATTTCCTCGACGGCAAGCTGCCCGCCCTGCCGGGCGAGACGCCGACCATGTCGGACTGGGCCGATCACCTGACGACCCTCTTCCCCGAGGCCCGGATCAAGCAGTTCATCGAGATGCGCGGCGCCGACGGCGGCCCCTGGCGGCGGCTCTGCGCCCTGCCGGCCTTCTGGGTCGGGCTGCTCTACGACCAGGGGGCGCTGGACGCGGCCTGGGACGTGGCGAAGGACTGGACCGCCGAGACCCGCGAGGCCTGGCGCGTGGCGGCCTCGGTGGACGGACTGGCGGCCGAGGTCGGCGGCCAGCGGATGCTGGACGTCGCCCGCGAGGTCGTCGGAATCGCCCGGGAGGGCCTCAAGGCCCGGGCCATGCCCGGCCTCGGCGGTATGGTCGCGGACGAAAGGCACTTCCTGCACGCGCTGGAGGACTCGCTGGAATCCGGCAAGGCTCCGGCGGACGAGCTTCTGGACCGGTATCACGGCGACTGGGGCGGGGACCTCGGCCGGATCTACGAAGAGTACAGCTACTAGACCGGAACAGCCGCGACCGTTGCCCGCCAGCAGTTGACCATGCGTCAGACTGTTGTTTCGCGGACTCGCCGCGCCACCTCGTGATCACGGGGAATTGACCGCTCTCCGCGCCTGGCGTGATTGTCGCGGCAGCGGACGATGGGTCCGCGCACTTTGGAAAGGTCTGAAAATGCGTGATTTTCTTATCGGAGCACTGGACAAGCTCATTGCAGTGGTCGTCGTGCTGATGGCACTGGTCGTCGTCATCGGCGCGATCGCCATGATGGCCGGAATGGGCGGCATGCCCGGAACGCCGATGGCCGGTGGCGGCGGCGGCTTCATCTCGGGCCTGATCTTCCTGGTGGTGGGCCTGATCTACGTCGTGTTCGTCGGTGGCTTCATGTATCTCGGCCTCGGCATCTACCATAACACCAAGCGGACCGCCGACGCCCTGGCCAACCGCTAGGTCTTCGTCCGAAACGGGGCCGATACGTCGGCCCGACCGGGGGACAGCGCCCATCGACCGCAGGGTCGCGGCGCTGTCCCGAGTTGGGGGGCGTTCCGCATTCGAGCGGTCCGATCACATCAATTCCGCCGAATTGCCCTGCTGCTGCCCCGTCTCCGCCCCGATTGGTCGGGATTGTCGCGCCATCGGAAACGACGGACGATCCCATGAGCACCAAGGCCTTCCTCACCCTCCTGTGGCTCGCAGCCGTGGCGCTGCTGATCGCGCTCCTGCCGCCCGAGCAGTGGAGAGGCGCGGACGGACTGACCTTCGTCGTCATCCTCGGCGTGATCTCCGGGGTGGCCTACGTCCTGCTGCTCGTCGCCGCGGCGCTGAACTGGATCGGCAACCGCATCGCCGGCTGACACTTGCGTCAGCCGCCCGCTGCGGCAAACCTGTCCCCACGGAACAAACCGCATGGGGGACGGATAAACATGCGCGATTTCTTCATCATTGCCCTCGAATGGATCATCCACGTCATCGTGGTCATTGCGATCCTGCTGCTCTTCGTCCTGACCACGATGACGGCCATCGGGGTCTGGTCCATGCCGGTGATCCTGCCGGGCGGCGTCGGCAACAGCGGGCCGCTGGCGGCGCTGGCCTACTTCGTCTTCGGCGGCATCGGGATCATCCTCTACGCCGGGGTGCTCTACCTCGGCTTCGGGATCTACCAGAACACCCGGCGCACCGCGCTGGCGCTGGAGCACCGGCTGATCAAGTAGCGCCCCTGGCCTTCTGACCGATCCTCGGCTCCGTCCCCTTTCGGAGCCGGGCGATGTTGCCGGCGTGGCGGGCGTAGACCAGCGCGCCCAGAAGGAGGCCGAGCAGGAATCCCTCGCCCCGGCCGAGCAGCGGCATGTAGACCGGGGCCATCCCCGCCGCCATCAGCGCGGCGAGCGAGGAATAGCGGAACACCGCCGCGGTGGCCGCCCAGGTGGCGCAGCAGGCCAGCCCCACGGGCCAGGCCCAGGCCAGCATGATCCCGAGGAACGTCGCCACCCCCTTGCCACCCCGGAACATCAGCCAGACCGGGAAGAGGTGTCCGAGGAAGACGAAGAGAGCCGCCACCTGCGCCGCGTCCGGCGCCGCGAAGGCGCGGGCCAGCAGCACCGCGACGGCCCCCTTGCCGCCGTCCAGCAGCAGGGTCAGCGCCGCCGCCCGCTTGTTCCCGGTGCGCAGGACGTTGGTCGCGCCCACGTTGCCCGACCCGATCTTGCGCAGATCGCCGAGGCCCATGGCGCGGGACAGAAGGACGCCGAACATGATCGACCCCAGCAAGTAGCCGATCCCTGCCCAGAGCAGGAGCGTGGCGGGATCGGATGTCATCGGCGGCATGTCGGTCCTTTCTGGTGAAGGCCGTTCGAACGACCTTCAGTACGCGTTTTCGACATCGCGTGGTCAAGTGGCGGCGACGCCGCTTCATGCACGCCTCGCATCAACCGAACACCCTCCGCCC
>JAMWZF010000323.1 GCA_024304875.1 Paracoccaceae bacterium | reverse complement strand
CCTGTTCCTCCTCGAAGTCGAGGTAGACGAACTCGGCGCCCATGGATTCGACCTGCTCGGCCACTTCGGGACGCACGTCGAAGGCATAGGTGATCGCGCCGAGGGAGGTGGCGGTGCCGATCGCGGCAAGACCCGCGACCCCGGCGCCGACGACCAGGACCTTGGCCGGGGGCACCTTGCCCGCGGCGGTCACCTGCCCGGTGAAGAACCGGCCGAAGTGGTTGCCGGCCTCGATCACGGCGCGGTAGCCGGCGATGTTGGCCATCGAGGACAGGACGTCCATCTTCTGCGCCCGGCTGATCCGGGGCACCATGTCCATCGCGACAAGGGTGGCGCCGGTGTCCTTGACCCTGGCCAGAAGCTCTTCGTTCTGGGCGGGATAGAACATGGAAATCAGGGTCTTGTCCGAGGACAGGTGGCCGATCTCGGCCTCTGTCGGCGGCTGGACCTTGGTGATCACGTCGGCGGCGGACCAGAGCGCATCGGCGCCGTCCACGACCTCGGCGCCCGCTTCGCGGTAGGCCTCGTCGGTGAAGCCGGCCTTGATGCCGGCGCCCGACTCGACGATGGCCTCGTGGCCGAGCTTGGCCAGGTCCTTCACCGAGGCCGGGGTCATGGCGACCCGGTTTTCCCCGGCTGCGATCTCTTTCGGTGCCCCGATCTTCATGGTTCCCCCTGTCATGCGGTCAGAGACGTCAGCGCTTTGCGTAACCCGCGCAACAATGTTTCACAAGGCGGCGACGAAATTTGCGGTAACAATAGCGCGCCGGCCGGCCGGAGCCAGCGCCACGCCTCATGGCCGATTGGAGGGCCCCGGAACCGCCCGGGTCAAGCGTGGCAGGGCGGGACCGGCCCCGCCTTGCGGGGTCCCTCGGGCTGCACCGGCGGCGGGGCGAGAGGATGCCCCGTCATTCCGCCGCCGCGCCGGTGGATCGACGAATAGGGCCAGTCCGTCGCCCGCGGGCAGAGGCCTGCCTGAACCGGCGCGGCATGGATCAGGCGGACATGGGCGGCAAGGTCGGCGGCGTCGCGGATCCGGTGCTCCCAGGACCGCGTCTGCCAGATCCCCTTCTCGCCCTTCCGTATCTGCCGGGCGGTCCGCTGCGGCGCCGGCGGGATATGGCGCGAGAAAGCCGACTTCAGCTGCCCCCAGCGGTTCGGAAAATCCTCGTCCTCCTCGGGCAGGGTCCAGATCATGTGCAACTGGTCGGGCAGGATGACCGCCGCGACGATCTCGAAGGGCCGCACCTTGCGGGTGAGACGGACCGCGTCTCGGAGCAGCGCCACCTCCCGCACGAGGAGGTCCGACCCGCGCTCGGCGAGCCGGTGGGTGAAGAACCAGGTGCCGCCGGGCACGCGAGAGCGACGAGAGTTCGGCATGGGCGCCAGCCTGCCCTGCCCAGGGTTAAGGAGTGGTGAACGCGCAAGGCGGGGCTGGCCCCGCCTCGCGGCCCAAACTACAGATACCGGCATGACCGATTTCGACGCCACCCGCGCCCTGTTCCACCTGCCCGAGGGCGTGACCTACCTCGACGGCAATTCCCTCGGCCCCCTGCCCCGCGCCGCCGCGGCGCGGATGGCGCAGGTGCAGGCCGAATGGGGAGAGATGCTCATCACCGGCTGGAACAAGGCCGGCTGGATGGTCCAGCCCGCCCGCCTCGGCGACCGGATCGGCGCCCTGATCGGGGCCGCCCCCGGGACCACGGTCGTCGGTGATACGCTGTCGATCAAGGTCTACCAGGCCCTCGCCTCGGCGCTGGACCTGCGCCCGGACCGCCGGGTGATCCTGTCGGACACCGGCAACTTCCCGACCGACCTCTACATGGCCGAGGGGCTGATCCGCACCCTCGGGCAGGGGCACGACCTGCGCCTCGTGGCGCCCGAGGCGGTTGCCGGGGCGATCACCGACGAGGTCGCCGTCCTGATGCTGACCGAGGTGGACTACCGCACGGGTCGGCGCCACGACATGGCCGATCTCGTCGCCCGGGCCCATGCCGCCGGTGCGCTGGTGGTCTGGGATCTCGCCCATTCGGCCGGCGCCTTCGAGGTGGACGCCGGCGCCGCGGACTTCGCCGTGGGCTGCACCTACAAATACCTGAACGGCGGGCCCGGCGCCCCCGCATTCATCACGGTGAACCCCGTCCATGCCGAGGCCGCCCTGCCCGCCCTCTCCGGCTGGCTCGGCCACGCCGCGCCCTTCGCCTTCGACCTCGGCTACCGGCCGGGGACGGGAATCCAGCGGATGCGCGTCGGCACCCCTCCTGTGCTTCAGATGGCGGCCCTCGACGCGGCGCTGGACGTCTTCGACGGTGTCGACCTCGGCGCCCTGCGGACCCGCTCGGTCGCTCTGTCCGAGAGGTTCATCGCGGGCGTGGAGGCGGCCTGCCCCGCCCTCACCCTCGCCTCGCCGCGGGACGCCGGGCAGCGCGGCAGCCAGGTCTCCTTCCGCCACCCGGACGGCTACGCCATCATGCAGGCCCTGATCGCCCGCGGGGTGATCGGCGACTTCCGCGCGCCCGACATCCTGCGCTTCGGCATCACGCCGCTCTACATCGGCGAGGCCGACATCGACCGGGCGGTGACCGTGCTGGCCGAGATCATGGACACCGCCGAATGGGACGACCCGGCCTTCAGGGTCCGGGCCGCCGTCACGTGAGCACCAACCGCGATACCGACCCGCTGGAGGCGGAGGAGCGGCCAACCCCGCCCTCGCGCCGTCTTCTCCAGTCCGGACGGGTGGCGGAGAAGACGCTGGTCCCCCGCTGCGCAACCCCCTGAATTTTTAGATAATCGCGGCTCAAAATCGCGACAGTAAGTCCGTCCGCCGCAATAATTTCCTGTTTTGACCCCAATATGGTCCGTTTGAGCACGCAGTTTCGCCCTCGGAAACCAAAAGACCGCGGGTGGGCGGCGACTGGGGGCAAGAGCGCATGGCCGTCGGCTATCCGGTGACATTGGGCGACGGGGCTCTCGGCCCCGGCGGTTCCCTTGCGCCGGCCACCGCGGGCTTCGAGCCGCTTCGCACGCTCGGTTCAGGCCTGTCGGCCGGGGCCGACAGCCTCGACGCCGGGACCGGTGCGGACACGGTGGCCGGGGGCGCGGGCAACGAGGTGATCGGCCTCGGCCGTCCGGTGTCCGTCCCGGGCGGATCGGTGGCGAGCTACGCCCCCGACGGCGCGGGCGATACCCTTGTCCTCGCCGAGGGGGACGGGCACGACACGGTCTTCGGGTTCGACGTGCCGGTGGACAACGGCGACGGGACCTATGCCGGCATGGACCGGCTGGACGTGACGGGCCTGACCTGGGGCGGCCAGCCTGTCACCCTCCTCGACGTCACGGTCAGCGCAGGTCCCGGCGGTCACGCGGTCCTGACCTTTCCCGGCGGTCACGCGGTCCTGACCTTTCCCGGTGGCGAGGCGGTGACGCTGATCGGCGTGGACCCGGCCTACGTGGCCCGGCCCGAGGTGCAGATGGCGATGGGCCTGCCGTCGGCGCCCGGCGTCGTTCAGGGCACGTCGGGCGCGGACGTGATCGACGGCAGCTACCTCGGCGACCCGGACGGGGACCTGGTGGACGGCGCGGACGCCGGGCCCGGGCAGACCGGGCACGAGGACGTCATCCATGGCTTCGGCGGCGACGACAGCATCCAGGGCGGCGCGGCGAACGACACGATCCACGGCGGCGACGGGGCCGATACGCTGGACGGCGGCGCGGAGGCCGACACGCTTTACGGCGGCGCGGGCGACGACAGCCTCGTGCTCGGCGGCGGCGATACCGACCGCGGCGGGGCGGGCAGCGACACGCTG
>JAMWZF010000322.1 GCA_024304875.1 Paracoccaceae bacterium | reverse complement strand
ATGAGCCGCAGGCGGCCGGTTTCCTGCCAGCTCTTCGGTCCCAGTTTCGGCATGAGGTCGAGCGGCGCCACCTCCGGCATCGCACCCACCGCGCAAAGGCCGGGCGCATCCGCATTCCGCCGCACGGGGATCGACGCCCATGGCATCGCCAGCGCCAATTCCGCCACCGGGGCGGGCCAGGCACGCACGTCGGTCATCGCCAGGCGTTTGGCCAGGTCAGCCATCGTCGGGCACCTCCCTGTAGAGACGGGCAAGGAAGCCGCGCAGGTCGTCCGCGACGCGAACCGGAGCGGTGCCCGGGTCCGGCCGCCAGGAGATCACGCCCTCGGTCTCGGCGCCCATCCCGATCAGCAGCTCGCTTTCGTCGGTCCCGGTGCTGGCGAAGGGCAGCGGCGCGCCCGGCTCGAGCGGAAGGGCGCGCGGGAGGACGGCGGTGGAATAGATCGTGGAAAGCCGCGCCTGACCGCCGCCCGGCAGATCGAACGTCGCGGGCGCATCGCCGAAATAGGTGACATAGCCGTAGGTGGTCAGGAAGGTCCGCAGGGCCTCGGGCAGGGGCCGGCCGAGGGTCGCCTCGATCTCCGCCAGTTCGTCCGCCGGTTCGGGCGTGGAGCCGGTGCCGTAGGTGGCCCAGGCTTCGCGGGTTTCGGCGGCAATCGTGAAGCCGGTATCCGGGTCGGTGACGGGGGTGCCGGTGTCGCGCCGGACCGCGGGCTCGGCCAGGGCCGTCAGCCCGGCGAGGAAGGCCGGCAGATCGGGGGCGAGCTCCACCGGCGGGCCGCCGTCATAGCTGTGCAGGATCGCCCCGGCGGGGGGCGCGGTGCGGATCAGGAGGAGCCCGTGGCCGGACGTGTCGTCGAGGATTGGCAGGACGCTGCATGGAAAGTCGAAATCCGGACTGCGCCGGATGGAGGCGATGTCCTCGGCTCGCAGCATCGCGCCCAGGGCGTCACCGCCCTCGGGCGAGGCGAAATGGTTCTGCGGAACCCCTCCGAAGTCGACGAAGCCGTATGTGGTCAGGAACGCCACGTAGGCCGCCGGCAGCGGGTCGGCGGCGAGATCGGCAATCGCGGCGACCTCCGCCCCGGTCGCCGGCGGCGTGCCTGCCGCGGCCCAGACCGCCAGGGTGGCGGCAGGAAGATCGAATCCCGCCATCAGTCGCCCAGCCTCAGCCCTTCGATGAAGGCGGTGAAGCTCTCGGCGACGAATCCAAGCTCGGTATTGTCTCCCGTGCCCCAGGGATCCTCGCGCTCGGGCCAGTACCAGATGCGCCCGTGCTCGGGCGCCAGTTCCATCAGGATCGCATCCTGGCCCGCGGTGCCGGCGATGGGGAAGAACTCGGCCGGAAACTGGGGGAGGCCCCTCGACGGGTCGTCCACCCGGCCGTGGCGCAGGTAGCTCTCCATCTTGCGGACCGGCTCGAGGTGAGTGACCGACGAGGATTTCACGACGTCCTGCCCCTCGCCGCGGAGCCGCCACTGGAAGGTATCGGGAATGTCGATGTCCCATTCGACGAACCCGTGGGACAAGAGGAACTCCTGGTAGTCGGCGGGCGGGGTTCTGCCCATGAGCTCCGCCACACGGGCGACCTCGTCGCGGGTCGCGGGGGAAAAGCCGGCTTCGGCCCAGAATTCCAGAGTTGCTGCGGGTATCTTCACGTCGCCTCCCTCAGAACAGGTCGTTGTTGGTGATCGAGGCGCCGCCCGTGTGGGCCACGCCGCCGTCCCGCGTGTTGTGGATGGTGCTCGGCACGTAGCCGACGGAGCCGTCCTCGAAATGGTGAAGGGTGTAGTCGGCGGCCGACGGCGGCCGGTAGCCCGGGTTCGTCTCGCGGATCTGGCGCGTCAGCGCCCTCGAATCCGCGCCGGCCTCGCCCGTCATCTCCCACAGGTCGTGGCGGCCGCCGGCGACGTAGTCGTCGAAGACGGGAAAGCCGTCGCGGAACTCGATGCTGTCCACCACCCTGCCGTCGGGCAGGGTCTTGGGCTCGGTGAACTCGAAGACGCCGTTGCCGTCCTCGGGCTTCACCCCGCCCCGCCACTGGCCGTTCTCGCCGTTATCGGGCATCCGCGAGCGGCGCTGGCGGCCCAGCTTGCGGCAGTCCCGACAGTTGGGATTGCCGTTGCGGGCCTGGCGCATGGCGGCGCGGACCCTCTCGGTGGCCTGCCGGCGCGCCGCGGCCACCTGGTCGAGCCCGAGGCCCGCGGCCTGCAGGGCCGAGCGCCCCGCAGCGGCCATGTTGTCCGACATTCGAAGGAGCGCCTCGAGCGCGCGGCCGGTTCGCGGCGCGATGCGGGCAATCTTGCCGATCTTGCCGGTGTCCCCGATGTAGGGAACCATCCCCACCAGCGACAGTCCGACCCCCAGCCAGTCGCCCTGCAGGCCCGAGCTGATCGCGCCCACGGCGTCCGAGGTCGGGGTCGGATCGAAGATCCCCGCGATGTCGGCAGCCAGCTGCACCCGCTGCACGTTGGGCATGTTGCGGGCCTCGTCGGCCATGGTCCGCCAGACGTTGCTTTCGACCTGTTCGCCAAGGGCGTCGTTGTAGGCCTCTGTCATCCCCTGCCCTCGCCCAGGAACAGCTGGTCGCCGAAGCCGTCCGACTTCTCGCCCCTCCAGTACTCCGGCCCGTCCTTCTCGGCCGCCTCGAGCCAGATGCCGCGCTGTTCCATCTCGGGCGTCGTCAGGGCCTCGAACCGGGCCATCGGCGGCAGGGACCGGTCGGCCAGGATCGGGCCGATGACCGGGTGGCGGTAGAAGCCCGCCCCGATCTCCCATCGAAGGCGGACGAAGAGGCGGACGGCGGCGACCTCGATCAGGCCGAAGTGGTCCCGGGCCAGCAGGGCCGAATGCCTGACGAGACCGACGAAATAGCCTGGCGGATAGGCCCGGGGCACCTCCGGCAGGCACTCCTGCAGGTGCGCGACGACATCGGCGGTCAGGGCGTCGTCATCGTCGATGACCGGGCGGTCCATGAAGGAACGGGGCACGCGCATGGATCAGGCCGCCCCCCTGTCGATACCGAAGGCGCCGCCGGCGGCCGGGACGATGCGCGTGATGGACCGTCCCATTACTTCTTGCATTCCTGGGCGAAAGGCTTGTCCGTGGACAGGGCATCGACCTGGTCCGGGGCGCCTGAGGTGAAGTCGACCTTGGGGGATTTGACCTTCAGGTGCTTGGTCTTGATCGTCACGCCCGCGCTGTCGATGATGATCGTCCCGCCCGGCCCGGCGATGACGAATTTCTCCTTGGCGTGCAGCGTGTGGGTGGTGGTCCGGCCGAGGATGCTCTTCTTGGCCTCCAGCTCGTAATCCTCGCCCACCATCGTGATCTGCTTCTTGCCGACCGAGGTGGTCAGCACGTTGCCGACAAGGACGTTCTTGGCCAGCCCCACCTGCTCGGTCGAGGCCTGGCCGACGGTCTCCTTCTTGAACTTCTCGACCGTCAGGTTGAACACGCCGGACCCCGGCATGATCATCGACAGAAGGCGCGCCAGCGCACCCCCCTTGCCCAGCTGATCCGCGCCGCCGATGTCGCGGTGCTGTCCAGAGCCGCTGAACTGGCCGTTGGAGGACAGCGCCGCCAGCTCGTTCGGCAGGTCGCTGACCCCGGCGACGATCCCGGCGAAGCCCGGGGTCTCGCCGCCCACGCCGGCCTTGTTCACGCCCCGGTTCAGGAACTTGCCGCCCGCCTGCACCAGCGGCATCAGCATCTGAAGCAGGCCCATGCCGCCGCCGCCGACGCTGATCGACTTGTTCGCGCCCACCCGCTCCATCTGGTTGGCGGCGATCACGGTCGAGGCGTTGGCGC
>JAMWZF010000321.1 GCA_024304875.1 Paracoccaceae bacterium | reverse complement strand
GGTCCCATCCTGCCCATCGGGTCCGAGGTGCTGGCCCTCACCGCCATGGCCGCCTACAGGCCCCGCCGCTGGCGCGGCGCCCTTCTGCCCAAGGCCGCCAAGGTCCGCTTCGACGTCATCGACGCCGACCGCCGGCAGGTCATGGCCGACGCGGACGGGCGCACCGTGCCGCATGTCTCCTGCGTCGAGATCGCCTCGGAGCCCGCCGTCACCCACCGCCTGCTGTTCGATCCCGGCCACGGGCTGGAAGAGCGGCTGATCCGCGAACAGTTCGTCTGACCGTCGAAAGGACCTCTCACATGCGCCTGACCGCCCTTGCCGTCGCCGTGACCCTTCCGCTGTCCGCCTGTGTCGAGAGCGGGACCGGCCGTGCCGATTTCGTGCCCTTCGCCACCGTCATGGCCGAGACCGAGGGACTGCCGTTCGAGTGTTCGGCCTACGACGCGGCAACCGACAGCTGCGAGGCGATCGGGACCAACCGGGTGTCGGGCGACATCGTGGACGGGAGCGCGCAGCTCCTCCTCTCGGCCGCGCCGCCCGTGACGCTCTCGGTCACCGCGCGGGCGCGGATCACCCCGGACGGCCGGGTCTGCATCGGACCCGAGACCTACCGCTTCGACATCGACGGCGCGCCGGACCGGCAGTCGGCCGAGTTCTTCGCGGGCACGATGGAGGCGGAACTGGCGGCGCAGGGGCCGGTCTGCGGCGCCTATTTCCGCACCGACCAGCCGGGTGTCTACATCACGGAGTCGCGGGACGCCTCGGGTGCGCTGGTGCCGCAGGGACGGGACGTGTCGACCTTCGTGACCGAGCGCAAGCGCCTGCGCGTTCCCTCGCTCTGATCTGCGCGGATCGAGGGGCGAGCAGGCCGGGGCCTCTCGCCACCGGGACGGGTGAGCGCCCTCAGCCCGCCTGCTGGCGCGGCTCCTCCGGCAGCCGGAACGCCGGCAAGGTCCCGGTCGCGGGCCGGGCCAGGAGGAAGCCCTGCATCAGGTCCACGCCCATCGTCCTCAGGCAATGGAACTCCGCCGCGGTCTCCACCCCCTCACAGATGCAGTGCATCTCCAGTTCTTCGAAGAGGTGGAGCAGGTTGCGCAGGATCAGCTGCCTTGCCCGGTCGCCTTCGATGCCGCGGATCAGGCCCATGTCGAGTTTGACGACATCGGGCTGGAACCGGGAGAGCAGGCCAAGCCCGGACCAGCCGGCGCCGAAATCGTCGATGGCGGTGTGGAAGCCCAGGGCGCGGTAGGTCTTCAGGATGTCGAGCAGGTGGTCCGTGTCCAGCCGCTCGGCCTCGGTGAACTCGAACATCAACCGGTCGGTGGGAAATCCGGTCCGCCGCGCGGTGTCCAGGGTGATCCGGATGCAGGCGCGCGGGTCGTAGACCGCATTGGGAAGGAAGTTGATCGACAGAAGCGCCCCGGTCCGGGCGAGCCCCAGCCGGGCGGCCAGTTCGATCGCCGTGACCCGGCACTTCTGGTCGAAGGCGTAGAGCGTGTCGGCCGAAACCTGCGCCAGGATCTGCTCCGGGGACCTGCCGTCCTCGGCCCGCAGGAGCGCCTCGTAGGCGAAGACCCGGCCCTCGCGCAGATCCACGATCGGCTGGAAGGCCATCGTGAAGGGCACGTCGAAGGCGTCGCCCTCGCGGCAGGCCTGACACTTGGGCGACATGGCGGCTCCCCTCTGGCTGCGGGTGCCGTCCTAGCAAGGGCGCGTCAACGAAGTGTTGAGACGCGGACAGGTCTCAGCGCGCGTAGCCCATCCCCTGCACCGCGCCCCGGATCTCGTCGAGGATCGCCGGGTCGTCGATGGTGGCGGGCATCTTGAAGTCCTCGCCGTCGGCGATGGCCGCCATTGTCCGGCGCAGAATCTTGCCCGAGCGCGTCTTGGGCAGGCGGTCGACCACCGCGCAGAGCTTGAACGCGGCGACGGGGCCGATCCGGTCGCGCACCAGCGCCACACATTCGGCGGCGATCTCCTCGTGCGGTCGGTTCACCCCCTTCGACAGGCAGACGAACCCCATCGGCAGTTGGCCCTTCAGGTCGTCCCTGACCCCGATCACGGCACATTCGGCCACGTCCGGGTGGCTGGCCAGAACCTCTTCCATCCCGCCGGTGGACAGCCGGTGCCCGGCCACGTTGATGACGTCGTCCGTGCGGGCCATGATCCAGAGGTAACCGTCCTCGTCCATCATGCCCGCGTCCCCCGTCTCGTAATAGCCGGGGAAGTGCGAGAGGTAGGATTTGCGGAACCGCTCCGGCGCGTTCCAGAGGGTCGGAAGGGTGCCGGGCGGCAGCGGCAGCAGGATGGCGATGGCGCCAAGCTCGCCTGCGGGCAGCGGGTGGCCGTCCTCGCCCAGGATCTTCACGTCGTATCCGGGCATCGCCACTGTGGGCGAGCCTATCTTGACCGGCATCGGCTCGATCCCGACGGGGTTGCCGGCGATGGTCCAGCCGGTCTCGGTCTGCCACCAGTGGTCGTAGATCGGCTTGCCGGTCTTGTCCTGCATCCATTCGATCGTGTCAGGGTCCGCCCGCTCGCCCGCGAGGTAGATCGCCCGCAGGTGGCTGAGGTCGTGGTCCTTGATCAGCTCGCCCTTGGGGTCGTCCCGCTTCACGGCCCGGAATGCGGTGGGGGCGGTGAAGAAGCTGGCGACCTTGTGCTCTGCGATCACCCGCCAGAAGGTGCCGGCGTCGGGTGTGCCGACGGGCTTGCCCTCGAAGACGACGGTGGTGTTGCCGTGGATCAGCGGCGCATAGCAGATGTAGCTGTGGCCGACGACCCAGCCCACGTCCGAGGCGGCCCAGAAGACCTCGCCCGGGTCGACGCCGTAGATGTTCTTCATCGACCAGTTCAGCGCGACGAGGTGCCCGGCGGTGGGGCGGACCACGCCCTTGGGCGCGCCCGTCGTGCCGGAGGTGTAGAGGATATAGGCGGGGTGGTTGCCCTCGACGGGGACACAGTCGGCCGGCTCGGTGCCCTGCTGAAAGGCGTGCCAGTCGAAGTCCCGGCCCGGTGTCAGCTCGGCCGCGGCCTGCTCGCGCTGGAACAGGACGCAGAAGTCCGGCTTGTGGGCCGCCTGCTCGATGGCGCCGTCGAGGAGCGGCTTGTAGTGGACAACACGGGTCGGCTCGAGCCCGCAGGAGGCGGCGATGATCGCCTTGGGCCGGGCGTCGTCGATCCGCACCGCGAGTTCGTGCGCCGCGAAGCCGCCGAAGACGACCGAGTGGATCGCGCCGAGGCGGGCGCAGGCGAGCATCGCTTCGATCGCCTCGGGCACCATCGGCATGTAGATGATGACGCGGTCGCCCTTCTCGATCCCCTTGGCGCGCAGCGCCCCGGCGAGAGCGGCGACGCGGTTGCGCAGCTCGGCGTAGGAGATGTGCCGCTTGGTCCGGGTGACGGGTGAGTCCCAGATGATCGCCGTCTGCTCGCCCCGGCCGGCCTCCACATGGCGGTCGACGGCGTTCCAGCAGGTGTTCACGCGCGCGTCGGCGAACCATTCGTAGATGTGGTCGCCCCGGTCGAAGAGCGCCTGCGTCGGGGCCTCGTCCCAGTCGATGGCCCGGGCCTGTTCGAGCCAGAAGGCCTCGGGGTCCGCCTTCCAGGCGGCGTAGACGTCCTTGTATCCCATGGGTTTCGCTCCTCCGTCCCTTGGCGCGTTATCCTGCGTCATCCTGCCCCTGACAAGCCGGTGCGGCATGGTGGCGCTAACCTCGGGCGGGGCAGGGGGCGCTGCCCCCGCCGCCGCTGCGCGGCGACTCCCCCGAGGTATTTCGGGCGAAAAGAGGAGCAGGGCGCCGCGCCCCTGTTTTCGC
>JAMWZF010000320.1 GCA_024304875.1 Paracoccaceae bacterium | reverse complement strand
CGTCAGCACCGCCCAGGCCGGCCAGCCGTCGGTCAGCGTCACCAGCCCGCCCGCGATCAGCTCGGTCCCGCCCGAGGTCTCCAGCGCCGCGCCGAGGGGAATCATCGACCCCAGCAGCACCACCACCGGCCATTCCACGTGGTTGTAGACGTCCTGAAGCGGCACGATGCCGAGGCCGACGAAGGCCACGACGACGATGCCGAGGGCGATGGGCAGGTAGAGCACCCCGAGGCTGGCGAGGATCACCGCCCCTGCGAAGAGGCCGATGGCGAGCCAGACCTTGCGGTTCACCGTCACCGACAGCCCCCGGTCGGCCAGCGGCAGACAGCCCATCCAGTCCACCACGTTCTCCGCCGTGTCGGCGGGGACCAGCAGCAACAGGATGTCGCCGGGCTTGATGACCTCGCGGCGCAGGTGCTTGGTGATCCGCTTGCCCTGGCGCGAGATGCCGACGATCACCGCCCGCTGGCGCCAGTGCATCCCGATGCCCTGGCTGGTCCGGCCGGCGATGCGGGCGTCGCGGGGGACCACGGCCTCGATCAGGGTCAGCCCCTCGGGCCGGCTTTCGATCAGGCTCTGGCGCGAGCCGTCGGTGAAGGTCAGGTTCAGCCCGGCCCGGAACTCGTCCAGCGCCTCGGGCGTCGCCTCGAGGATCAGGATGTCGCCGGCCTCGAGCACCTGGTTGCGGGCCGAGCCGTAGATCCGCTCGCCCTTGCGCACGAGGCCGAGGATCGTCACGTCCGCCTTGTCCCCGGCCTCGTAGAGGTCCGACAGGCGCTGGCCGATCACGGCCTCCGCCTCCTCGGGGATCGCCAATTCGGCGATGTAGGAGGCGGTCTCCTTCAGCCGCGCGGCGGCGTCCTCCTCGCGCTGCGGGATCAGCCGCCAGCCGACGAGGGCGACGAAGGCGAGGCCGACGAGGGCCACCGCCGCGCCCACCGGCGCGAAGTCGAACATGGCGAAGGGCGCGCCCAGGCTGTCCTGCCGGATCGAGGCGATGATGATGTTGGGCGGCGTGCCGATCAGCGTCGCCATGCCGCCGAGGATGGTGGCGAATGACAGCGGCATCAGCGTCAGCCCCGGCCCCCGCCCGGCCTTGCGCGCCGTCGCCATGTCCACCGGCATGAGCAGGGCGAGGGCGGCGACGTTGTTCATGAAGGCCGAGAGGACCCCGCCGATCCCCCCCATTATCGTGATATGGGCGCCGAGGCCCCGCGAGGCGTCGACCATCGTCCGGGTGATGAGATGCACCGCGCCCGAGCGCACCAGCCCCGCCGAGACGATCAGCACCAGCGCCACCACCAGCGTCGCGGGGTGGCCGAAGCCGCTGAAGGCCTCGTCGGACGGCACGACACCCAGCACGACCCCCGCCATCAGCGCCGTGAAGGCGACGAGGTCATAGCGGAACCGGCCCCAGATCAGCAGCGCGAAAACGGCGGCGAAGAGGGTGAAGAGGATCGTCTGATCGGCTGTCATGCGCCTTCTTGGCAGGGTGCCGGAGCCTGCGCAATGGGCGGGGAATGTTGACACATCCGGGCCCGGATGGGCACCGTCCCGGCAGACCGGAAAGGGGAGAGGCGCAGCTTTGGTCGACTGGATAACCCTGGCCTCCTTCAACGAGTCCCGTCTGGACCTCAAGCGCCTGATGCCGGGCGAGGCGCGCATGCGGATGAAGCAGGTCGAGGAAGCGATCCGCCGGGTCCGCCGTTACGCGCAGCTTTTTGGCCCGGCCTGTGCGGTGCCGGATCTGCGCCGGGCCCGCGTCAACCGGGTTCGCCTCGATCTCGGCGGCGAGGATGACGGTTTCGACGTCATCGGCGTGATGAGTCGGATGGTCCACCTGCGCGGTGCGCCCGCATCGGGCCTGGCCCGTGCCAGCGACCCCGAGGTCTATGCGTTCGGCCTCGTGTTCCGTGATCTTCGGATCGGCTGCGCCGGCCTCTACACCGAAGTCCCTTCCCCGAGGGCTGCCCTCTTCTGGTGGGGCGACCGTGACGAGACCCTGGCGCGGATCGAGGCGATCAGTGGGGATGCGGCAGGATTCGACGAGGTTTGGGAGAGGGTCCGGTGCTATCCCGATGGGCCGGGGTGAGCGGATCGCTGGCCTGGGTTGATTTTGAAGTCAACCCGCGCTATATATTGACCTTGAGGTCAAGACATTCGGAGGCTCCATCATGGGACGTACCGCGCGGCTCAAGGCCGAGAAACTGCAGGAGGCGATCGAGAGCGCCGGCGGACGCGTGCATCCGGATGGCTCCGGCCCGCCGCCACCGCGCTACGACGGGGCCGAGCTGAAGGCAGAGGCCGAGCGCACCGCAGCGGAACTCGACGCCTGGTTCGCGGAATACCTCACTGAAGAGGATTTTGCGGAAAGCCGGGTCAATGCCGCCAAGGACACCGCCCGCCTTCTCGGCATGCAGATCGCCCGGCGGATCATGACCCTGGGCGGGACGACGGCGGCGGACCTCACCCGGCTGACGGGTATCGACGCCGCCACCATCAGCCGGATCGCCAAGGGCAAGCGGGCTTCGGGGCCGCAGCTCTGGACCCTTCTGGCGCTGGCCGATGCGGCGGGGGTCAAGCTGCAGCTGTCGGTCGCCAAGCCCGAATGACCGCCTGCGAGACCGCCCAGCTGCTCGGCTGGCTGGCGCTGGCCCTCGGCTTCGTCGTCGGCGCGCTGGCCCAGCGGCACCCCGTGCTGGCCTTCTGGCACGAACAGCAGGCCCTCATGCTGGAGAAGCGGCCCGACCCCGAAGGCGCCACCGCGACCGAGGTCAGCCGGCACCGGGGCCGCGCCGCCGATCACCGGCTGAAGGCCGAAGCCCATTCGGGGCCTCTGAAGGCGCCCGCGCTGTGGAGCTTCGCGCTCATCGTCCTCGGCCTTTTCGCCCGGCCCCTCGCGGCCCTCGCCGGGCTGTCCTGCGGCTGACAGGCCCTTGCGGGACGGCCTCCCGCTGGACTATATCGCCGCTCAACCTCGATCAATTCACGCGCAGGAGCCTCTCATGGCAGGCCATTCCAAATGGGCCAACATCCAGCACCGCAAGGGCCGTCAGGACAAGCTGCGGGCCAAGCTGTTCTCGAAGTTCTCCAAGGAGATCACCATCGCCGCCAAGATGGGCGATCCCGATCCCGACAAGAACCCGCGCCTGCGGCTGGCGATCAAGGAAGCCAAGTCCCAGTCCATGCCCAAGGACAACATCGAGCGCGCGATCAAGAAGTCGGTCGCCGGCGAGGGCGAGGACTACGAGGAAATCCGCTATGAGGGCTACGGCCCCGGCGGCGTGGCCGTCATCGTCGAGGCGATGACCGACAACCGCAACCGGACCGCCTCCTCCGTCCGCTCGACCTTCGGGAAGAACGGCGGCAACCTGGGTGAGACGGGCTCCGTCGGCTTCATGTTCGAGCGCAAGGGCCAGATCCTCTATCCCGCCTCGGTCGGTGACGCCGACACCGTGATGATGGCTGCCATCGAGGCCGGCGCCGAGGATTGCGAGAGCACCGAGGAGGGGCACGTCATCATCTGCGCCGACACCGACCTCAACGAGGTGTCCACCGCGCTCGAAGCCGAGCTGGGCGAGAGCGAGAGCACCAAGCTGATCTGGCGCCCGACCACCACGACCGAGCTTGACCTCGAGGGGCTGCAGAAGCTGATGAAGCTGGTAGAGGCGCTCGAGGACGACGACGACGTCCAGGAAGTGACCACCAACTTCGAGGCGCCGGACGAGGTGATGGAAGCCTACGAAGAGGCCTCCTGACAGCGGGCCGGCCGACGCGGGCCGCCCGACAGGACGAACGGGCGGAACGACATGGCAGAGACCGAAA
>JAMWZF010000032.1 GCA_024304875.1 Paracoccaceae bacterium | reverse complement strand
GGCCCCTGCCGGACGCGCCGCGACCGAGAGTTTCGCCGTCGGCGGGCTCGCTGCGCCGATGGAGGCCCCGGTCGTGCTGCCCGAGCCGGACACCGAGACCTTCGCCAATGAGGCGGAGAACCCCCTCAAGGTCACCGCCGAGGAGCCCGTCTCGACCTTCTCCATCGACGTCGACACCGCCGCCTATGCAGTCGTCCGGTCGTCCCTGATGCGCGGCCAGCTGCCCCCGGCCGACGCGGTGCGCATCGAGGAGATGATCAACTACTTCCCCTACGACTACGCCGGTCCCGAAACGGGCGAGGCGCCCTTCCGCGCCACCGTCGGCGTGATGGAGACGCCGTGGAACCCCGATACGCAGATCGTCCACATCGGCCTGCAGGGCCGGATGCCCGCGATTGAGGACCGGCCTCCGCTCAACCTCGTCTTCCTGATCGACACCTCGGGGTCGATGGAGGACCTGACCAAGCTGCCCCTCCTGCGCCAGTCCTTCCGCATGATGCTGACCGAGCTTCGGCCGGAGGACCAGATCGCCATCGTGACCTATGCTGGCAGCGCCGGACTGGCCCTGCCGCCCACCGCCGCCGCCGACCGCGCGGCGATCGAGGCGGCCCTGTCGAACCTGACCGCGGGCGGATCGACCAATGGACAGGGCGGGCTGGAGCAGGCCTATGCCGTGGCCGAACAGATGACCGAGGACGGCGAAGTCTCCCGCGTGATCCTGGCGACCGACGGTGACTTCAACGTCGGCCTGTCCGGGGCCGAGGCGATGGAGGCCTATATCGCGGACAAGCGCGACAGCGGTGTCTACCTTTCGGTCCTCGGCTTCGGCCGTGGCAACCTGCAGGACGCCACGATGCAGGCCCTCGCCCAGAACGGCAACGGTACGGCGGCCTATATCGACACCCTCTCCGAAGCGCGGAAGGTGCTCGTGGACCAGCTGACCGGCGCCCTCTTTCCCATCGCCGACGACGTGAAGGTGCAGGTGGAGTTCAACCCCGCCGCCGTCGCCGAATACCGCCTGATCGGCTACGAGACCCGGGCCCTGCGCCGCGAGGATTTCAACAACGACGCGGTGGACGCGGGCGAACTCGGGGCCGGCCATTCGGTGACCGCACTCTACGAGGTCACCCCCGTGGGCAGCCCGGCCCGGATGACCGACCCGCTGCGGTACGGCGGCGAGGTGACGGCCTCGGACAGTTCGGCGATGGAGGAGCTGGGCTTCCTCAAGCTGCGCTACAAGGAACCGGGCGAGGACACCTCGACCCTGATCGAGACGCCGATCACCTCGGACCTGACCGCCGGGGACGAGGCCCGCTTCGCCACCGCCATCGCCGGCTTCGGGCAGCTGCTCAAGGGGACGACCTACCTTGGCGACTGGGGCTGGGAGGAGGCCATCACGCTGGCGACCGAGACGCGGGGCGCGGATGAGTACGGCTACCGGAACGAGGCGGTGCAGTTGATGCGGCTGGCGCAGACCCTGTCGCGGTAGCTGCGGCACAATCGAGCGGGGCCGTCCGGGGGTACACTCCGGGCGGCCGTTGCCATTCGCCGGTCCCGATTACCGCGCCATGCCCTGAAAGAACGGATCGCCCGCGTCCTTCAGCTCGCAGGCGTTGCCGTCCGGGTCGGTGAAGGTGCCGATCACGCCCCAGTCGTAGGTCCTTACCTCGACCGGAACGCCGCGGGCACGCAACGTCTCTGCCACCGCCGCGACGTCGGGCACGTTGAACCGCAGCATCGTGGGGTTCTCCGAGTTCGGCTTGCGGCCGTCCCGCGCCAGGCCGCCGGTTTCGATCATCAGGTATCCGGTGCCGAACCTCAGGCAGCAAAGGCCCTCCTTTTCGAACCAGACCGGCATGCCGATCACGTCACGGTAGAATTCCAGGCAATCGGCGTATCGTTCGGTCCCCAGGATGATGCCGAAGTGTTCTGTCAGCGCGGCGGGGTCGGTGGTCTCTCGGGTCATTGCAGGTCCTTTATGCGCGGGCACCGAGTGAGGTCTAGTTCCTCAAGCGCACTTCAGATGAAGCGCCGGTAACCGGTCGATCAATGAACGGCGGACGGGCGTGGCTGACCGGACGGCGGCGGGTCCGCGTCGTAGAAATCCGACAGCCGCTTGCCCCTCTCCTCCCGGAACCGCTCTCCTTCTTCCATCGCGCCGATCCGGTCGAGCCGGAACATGCGGAAGCCCTCGCGCAGCTCGCACCATCCCACAACCGTCCAGACCTTGCCCCAGTACCACAGTCCCAAGGGGCGAATCGTACGCCGCGTTTCTGCCCCCGCCTCGTCCGCATACGAAATGGTCAGCCGGACCCGACCCTGTGCCGCCGTCTCGATCCGGTCGATCCGGGCGCGGACGACCTCGGACATCTCGGGCATCGTGATGGCATGAACGGAAACGGCGGCAGCCCGGGCCCGGGCGCTCTCCGGCAGGACGGCCTCGATCTTGACGAGGGCCTCCTCGGCCGCACGGGCCATCCCCGCCCCGCCCCAGGCGCGGATCATCCGGGCGCCGGCGACGAGGGACACGATCTCGTCGGCGGTGAACATCAAGGGGGGCATCTCGTAGCCTTCCCGCAGGATGTAGCCGACGCCGGCCTCGCCCTCGATCGGCACGCCCGAGGCCATGAGGTCGGCCACGTCCCGGTAGATCGTGCGGGGCGTGACCTCCAGCCGTTCGGCCAGCCGCGCCGCCGTCGCCAGCCGCCCGCCCCGCAGGGCCTGGACGATCCGGAACAGGCGGTCGGCGCGGCGCATCAGGCGGCCTTCGGCTCGAACAGGCCGATGGAGTTGCCGTCGGGATCGGTCGCATACTGGAACCGGCCGGGCGGGATCTCGATGACGGGGCCCATGACGGTGCCGCCCGCGGCGGTGCAGCGCTCGGCGGCCTCCTCGACGGTCCCCGGAACACCAAGGTGGACGGTCGACCCGGTGGCCGGTTTGCCCGGATAGAGGTGGCCGCCCACGGTCAGCGGATCGTCCTCGGTCAGGCCGCCGAAGTTGGCGACCTCGTTGGCGCCGGCGTCGGTTATGGTCATGTCCCAGCCGAAGACGGCGTTGTAGAAGGGCACGGCCTTGCGCAGGTCGGTGACGGGGATCTCGGTCCAGACAACGAGGGGCTGCATGGGGTCTCTCCTTGGATGCGGTTGCGATGCCCCCTCATCGCACAGCGCTGCTGACAGGGTTCTGTCAGCATCCGTCACCACCTCAGCCAGTCCAGCGTCTTCCGGGTATCCTTGCCCGGCAGGTACTCCGCACTGACCCAGCCCGAATAGCCGTCCGCATCCAGCCGGGCGAAGATCGCGGGCAGGTCCAGCTGCCCGGTCCCCGGCGCGCCCCGCCCCGGCAGGTCGGCGAACTGGACGTGGGTGACGCGGGTTTTCACCCTGTCCCAGGCGCCCAGCACGTCCCCGGTGATCCGGGCGGCATGGTAGATGTCGAACTGCAGGCCGAGCCGGTCCGAACCCACGGCATCTATCACCCGCAGAGCCGTGTCAAAGTCCGACAGAAAATACCCCGGCATGTCGTGTCGGTTGAGCGGCTCGATGGTCAGCGGCCGGTCGGTCTCGGCGACGGCGTGGCGCAGGTTTTCGATCAGGCACAGCTCCGCCTCCGGCCCCTCGGCCACGCCCGACATGATATGCACGCGCTCCGCGCCCAGCTGTGCGGCGTAGCGGAGCGACCGGCGAAGGGCCATGCGGAAGCGCCCCACCTCCTCGGGCACCGCCGCCATGCCGCGGGGGCCCGCGGGGTCCGAATAATTCGGCGGCGGGCAGTTGATCAGGGCGAGCGCCAGGTCATGGGTGCGGATCGCGTCGCGCAGCTGGCCGGCGTCGCCATCGTAGGGAAACAGGATCTCTATGGCCTCGAATCCCGCCATCCGGGCCGCCCCGATCCGCTCGATCAGGGGCAACTCGGCATAGAGCATCGAGATGTTGGCGCAGAACCTGGGCATGACCCGAATAATCCATCCCGCCGCATCGAGGGCAAGACGACATCACGTTCAGCCAGGCAGTTCCGCGGCCGGGATGATCGGGAAGAACGCACCCGACGACCGCAGCCCGAACCACTCTTCCCCCTCGTGATCCGCCGTCTCCCCAATCTCCACCAGCCGGTAGAAACTCTTGCGGTCGATCAGCGCCCAGAGGTTGCGGCGGATCAGGATGTAGGGCGAGGGCTCGCCGGTCTCGGCGTCCCGGATCACCTCGATCGGATGGTCCGGCCCCGCAACGGCGTGATCGCCCACGTTGGTCACGAACCGCAGCCCGTCCCCCTCCGCTTCGAAATCCACCGCGACGAAGGGCGCATCGTCGACCGTGATCCCCACCTTCTCGACCGGGGTAACGAGGAAATAGTCCTCCCCGTCCTTCCGCAGAATCGTCGAGAACAGGCGCACCAGCTCGGGCCGGCCGATCGGCGTGCCGAGGTAGAACCACGTTCCGTCCCGCGCGATCCGCATGTCGAGGTCGCCGCAGAACGGCGGATCCCACTGGTCCACCGGCGGCAGACCGCGCGTTTTCGCGGCACGGGCGGCGGTGGCGAGGCTCTCCGCGGTCGGTGTCACGATCTTTTGTGCGCTCATTGTTTTTCCAATTGGGGTCGAACCGGATATCTGGTGAGGTAACGCAGTGTAGCGCGAGACAGGAGATTTGCCATGAGTGCGGACGCAGAGCTGGTCGGCCGGATCGAGGAACTGGGCGGCAAGCTGAAGGAGGCGCGGTCCTCCATCGCCCGCCGTTTCATCGGCCAGGACCGGGTGGTGGATCTCTGCCTCGTCTCGCTGGTCTCGGGCGGGCACGCCCTGCTGATCGGCCTTCCCGGCCTCGGCAAGACCCGCCTTGTCGACACGCTGTCGACCGTCATGGGCCTGCACGGCAACCGCATCCAGTTCACCCCCGACCTGATGCCCGCCGACATCATCGGCTCCGAAGTGCTCGAGACCGCCGCCGACGGCGGCCGCGCCTTCCGCTTCGTGCAGGGGCCGGTGTTCTGCCAGCTCCTGATGGCGGACGAGATCAACCGCGCCTCGCCCCGGACCCAATCGGCGCTGCTTCAGGCGATGCAGGAAAAGGAAGTCACCGTGGCCGGCGTCCACCATGCGCTCGGGCGCCCTTTCCACGTCCTCGCCACCCAGAACCCGATCGAGCAGGAGGGCACCTACCCCCTGCCCGAGGCCCAGCTCGACCGTTTCCTCGTCCAGATCGACGTCCCCTACCCCGACCGCGGGACCGAGCGGGACATCCTGATGGCCACCACCGGGGTCGAGGACGCCCGGTCGACCGAGGTCTTCACCGCCGAGGAACTGATCGAGGCGCAGCAGCTTCTGCGCCGGATGCCGGTGGGCGAGGCCATCGTCGAGATGATCCTCGACCTCGTCCGCGCCTGCCGCCCGGACGATCCCTCCGCGCCCGAGATCGTGCGGAACTCCGTCGCCTGGGGCCCCGGCCCCCGCGCCGCCCAGGCCCTGATGCTGACCGTCCGGGCCGAGGCGCTGATCGACGGTCGCCTTGCCCCGAATGCCGAGGACGTCCGCCGCATGGCCGGCCCGGTCCTGTCGCACCGGATGGCCCTCTCCTTCGCCGCCCGCGCCCGGGGCGAGAGCCTGTCGGGCGTGATCGACGCCGTCACCGCCCAGGCCACCCGGGCCCAGGCAGCCGCGTGAGCCAGAACGCCCCCCTCACCGGCCCGGCCCTCCGCCGCGCCGCCCACGAGCTTGCGGCCCCCCTGCCGCCGCTCCTGGCCGAGGCCGAGCACCTGGCCTCGACGGTGATGATGGGCGAGCACGGCCGCCGCCGCGCGGGCCTTGGCGATACCTTCTGGCAGTTCCGCCCCGCCGAGGGCCATGACGAGACCCGCGACATCGACTGGCGCCGCTCGGCCATGTCGGACGTGCAGTTCGTCCGGCAGAAGGAATGGCAGGTGGCACAGACCGTCGTCTTCTGGGTCGACCGGGCCGCCTCGATGTCCTTCACCTCGCTGAAGGCCGGGCCGACCAAGGCGCACCGCGCCGCCGTCATCGCCCTCGCCCTCGCCTCGCTGCTGGTCCGCGCCGGGGAGCGTGTCGGCATGACCGCTCCGGCCCTGCGCGTCGGCGCCGCGCGCGGCCACGTCCTGCGCATGGCGGGGTTGCTGGCGGACCCGGACCCGTCCGACTACGGCACCCCGTCCGATGAAGGCATGATGCCCCACGGCCGGGCCGTCTTCGTCTCGGACTTCCTCGGCGACATCTCCGCCGCCGAAGCCGCCCTCGCCAAGGCCGCCGACCGCGGCGTGCGGGGCATCCTGCTTCAGGTCCTCGACCCCGCCGAAGAGGCCTTTCCCTACGACGGCCGCACCATCTTCGAGAGCATGGGCGGCGGCATGGTCCACGAAACCCTCAAGGCCGGCGACCTCAAGGATCGCTACCTGGAGCGGCTGGCCGAACGGAAGGACCGCCTGTCGATGCTCGCCCGCGAGGCCGGCTGGCAGTACGCCACCCATCACACCGGCGATCCGGCCTCCATGGCCCTGCTCTGGGCCTACCAGGCACTGGAGCGCCGCGCCTGATGTTCGCCCTCGGTCCCATAGGCTTCACCGTTCCCTGGCTGCTGCTGGGCCTCATCATCCTGCCGCTGCTCTGGCTGATCCTGCGCGCCGTGCCGCCCGCGCCGATCCGGCGGCGGTTTCCGGGCGTGGCCCTTCTGCTCGGCCTGACCGACGACGAGACGCAGACGGACCGGACGCCCTGGTGGCTGCTGCTGCTACGCCTGCTGGCCGTCGCTGCCGTCATCATCGGTTTCGCCGGCCCCGTCCTGAACCCCGAGGACGAGACGCCCGGCACCGGACCGCTTCTGGTGCTGGCAGACGGCACCTGGGCCGATGCCCGCGACTGGGAGCGGCGGCTGGACCGGATGGACGCCCTGCTGGGCGAGGCCGGCCGCGCGGGGCGGACCGTTGCCGTCGTCAGCCTGACCGACCTGCCCGCCGAGGGCCCCGTGTTCCTTTCCGCCGACGCCGCCGCGACGCGCCTGCCGGGGCTGACCCCTGTGGCCTATGCACCGGAGGCCGAGACGGTCACCGAATGGATTCAGTCCCTTGAGGGCGATTTCGACACCTACTGGATGTCCGACGGTCTGGCCCGCGACGGCCGGACCGAAGTGCTCGAGGCGCTGGAGGACCACGGCACCGTCACCGTCTTCGAAAGCCCCCGCCCCGTCTTCGGCCTGCGCCCCGCCACCTTCGAGGACGGCGCGGTGCAGATCACGGGTCTGCGCGACGTGGGCGCCGGGCCGCTGGAGCTGACCGTCGGCGCGGTCGGCCCCGATCCGGCGGGGGTCGAACGGCAGCTGGCCACCGGCCCGCTCACCTTCGACAGCGGCGCCACCGAGGCGACGCTTGCCCTGTCCCTGCCGCCGGAACTTCGCAACCGGATCACCCGGTTCGAGCTGACCGGCGTCCGCTCCGCCGGGGCGGTGACGCTCGCCGACGACGCCCTCCGCCGGCGCGAGATCGCCCTGATCGGCGGCGATGCGGACGGCGAGGTGCTGGAGCTGCTCTCGCCCCTGCACTACCTGCGCGAGGCGCTGGAGCCGAACGCCGACCTGATCGAGGGCACCCTGGCCGACGCGATCCCCGCCAATCCGGACGTGATCATCATGGCCGACGTGGCGCAGCTGACTTCCATCGAGGCAGCCGAGACGCTGGACTGGGTCGAGAACGGCGGCCTGCTGGTCCGCTTCGCCGGCCCGCGCCTCGCCGCATCGGACGTGGCGCGCGACGGCGAGGACCCGCTGCTGCCCGTGCGCCTGCGCGCCGGGGGCCGCAGCGTCGGGGGCGCGATGTCGTGGGGGGAACCCAAGTCATTGGCCCCGTTCACGGAATCCTCGCCCTTCTTCGGTCTGGAGGTGCCGGACGATGTCTCGGTCTCCGCCCAGGTCATGGCCCAGCCGGACCCGACCCTGGCCGAGCGCGTCATCGCCCAGCTGTCTGACGGCACCCCCCTCGTCACCCGCAAGGCGCAGGGCGACGGGCAGGTCGTGCTGTTCCACGTCACCGCCAATGCCGAATGGTCCTCGGTCCCGCTGTCCGGCCTCTTCGTCCAGATGCTCGAGCGCCTGGCGGTATCCTCCCGGACCGAGCTGCCGCCGCTGGAGGACATGGAGGGCACGATCTGGGCGCCGCAGGCCGTGCTGACGGCCTTCGGCGACGTCGAGCCTGCGGGCACCATGCCGGGCGTGCCGGGCGAGGACCTGATCGGCGACGTGCCGAACGCCGCCGTGCCGCCGGGGCTTTATGCCGGTGAAAACAGGCAGTTGGCCGTCAACGTCCTTGGCGCCGAGGACGTGCTGGAACGCGCGTCCTGGCCGGACCGGATCGTCGTCGAGGGCCTTGCCGTGGTGCGTGAGACGCTGCTCAAGGGCTGGCTGCTCGGCTTCGCGCTCACGCTGCTGGCGGTCGACGCCATCGCCTCGCTGGCACTCTCGGGACGCCTGACCGGGCCCCGCGCCTCGGGGTCCGCCGCCGCGCTCTTCGCCCTTGGCCTGATGCTCGGCGCGGTGCCGAACGGCGCGCAGGCGCAGGCGCCGCAGGACGAGGTGACGACCGAAACGGAACCGGCCGGGCCCGCCGACGACTTCGCCCTGCGGGCCACCGCCGACGTGGTCCTCGCCCACGTCCTGACGGGCAACGCGGAGGTCGACCAGCTGGCCAGCCGGGGCCTGCACGGGCTGTCGGACGTGCTGTTCCGGCGGACGTCGATCGAGCCCGCCGCGCCCATCGGGATCGACCTCGAGACGGACGAATTGTCCTTCTTTCCAATCCTTTACTGGCCCGTCACCCCCGACCAGGCCCTGCCCAGCGCCGAGGCCTACGCCAAGCTGAACCGCTACATCCGGTCGGGCGGCATGATCCTTTTCGACACGCGGGATGCCGATACCGCCTCCTTCGGGTCCTCCAGCCCCGAGGGGCGCAAGCTGCAGGCCCTTGCCGCGCCGCTCGACGTGCCCGCGCTGGAACCCCTGCCGCCGGACCACGTCCTGACCCGGACCTTCTATCTTTTGCAAGACTTTCCAGGGCGTTACGCCTCCCGCGACGTCTGGGTCGAGGCCGCGCCGCCGGGGGCGAGCCAGGTCGAGGGGATGCCGTTCCGCGATCTCAACGACGGGGTGACGCCGGTGGTGATCGGCGGCAACGACTGGGCCGCCGCCTGGGCGCTGGACGAGACCGGGAACTGGATGGTCCCGGTCGGGCGCGGCATGGCGGGCGAGCAGCAGAGGGAGCTGGCCTACCGGTTCGGCGTGAACCTCGTGATGCATGTCCTGACCGGCAACTACAAATCCGACCAGGTCCACGTGCCCGCCCTCCTCGACCGGCTGGGCCAGTGAAGTGACCGGGTGTGACCCCAATCCGACCCTGCTTTTGGCAGGTGTGAACCGACCCCAGCCGAGGTTTTGCAAGTCGTGAACACCGGAAACGTCATCCTCGACCCCCTCCTGCCGATGCCCCTGCTCTGGGCGGCGGTGGCCCTGTCCGTCGTCGTCGTGGCGCTGGCGCTCTGGCGCGGTCTGGCGGGGTGGTGGCTGCGGGCGCTCGCGGGGATCGCGCTGATCGCCGCCATCGCCAACCCCTCGCTCCAGAACGAGGACCGGGCCGAATTGTCCGACATCGTGATCGCGGTGGTCGACGAAAGCGCCAGCCAGCGGATCGCGGGCCGGCCGGACCAGACGGCGGCGGCGCTGGAGAACCTGCGGGCCGAGATCGCGGGGCGCGAGAACACCGAGCTGCGGGTGGTGCCCGTGGGCGATGCGGAGGGCGACGGCGGCACCCGGCTGATGACCGCGCTGTCCGAGGCGATGGCCGAGGAACCGCTGGACCGGATCGCCGGGGTCGTCCTGCTGACGGACGGTCGGGTGCACGACATGGCCGCGGCGCCGGGCACCATCCCCGCGCCGGTCCACGTCCTGCAATCGGGGACCGAGGAGGACTGGGACCGCCGCCTCATCGTCCGCAACGCGCCGGCCTTCGCGATCCTGGGCGAGCCGGTGACGCTGACCCTGCGGATCGAGGACCAGGGCGCGGCCCCCGAGGGCGTCGGCACCGTGCCCTTGGAGATTTCCATCGACGGCGACACGCCGATGACCTTCGACGTGCCGGTGAACGAGGACCTGGAGCTGCCCGTCACCCTGCCCCATGGCGGGATGAACGTGCTGCAGTTCTCCGTCCCCGAGGCGGAGGGCGAGCTGACGGCCCGCAACAACGCCGCCGTCATCCAGATCAACGGCGTGCGCGACCGGCTGCGCGTCCTGCTGGTCTCGGGCGAGCCGCACCCGGGCGAGCGGACATGGCGGAACCTGCTGAAATCGGATTCCTCGGTGGACCTGGTGCATTTCACCATCCTGCGGCCGCCCGAGAAACAGGACGGCGTGCCGGTGGACGAATTGTCCCTGATCGCCTTCCCGACCCGCGAATTGTTCCTCGAGAAGATCGACGAGTTCGACCTGATCATCTTCGACCGCTACAAGCGGCGGGGCATCCTGCCGGCGCTCTACTTCGACAATATCCGCAGTTACGTCGAGAACGGCGGCGCGGTGCTGATCGCGGCGGGGCCGGATTATGCCGGGGCGGACAGCATCTACCGCTCGCCGCTGGGCGAGGCCCTGCCCGCGGCGCCCACCGCGCGGGTCTACGAGCGGCCCTTCGTGCCGATGATGACGGACCTCGGCGAGAAGCACCCGGTGACCGAGGGCCTTGCCCTCCAGGCGCCGACCCCGCCGGACGAGGACGGCACGCCCGGCTGGGGCCGCTGGTTCCGGCAGGTGGAGGTGACATTGACCGACCCCGAGGCGCAGGTCGTCATGTCGGGGATCGAGGAGCAGCCGCTGCTCATCCTCAACCGCGTCGGAGAGGGCCGGGTCGCCCTGCTGACCTCGGACCACGTCTGGCTGTGGAACCGCGGCTACGAGGGCGGCGGGCCGCAGCTGGAACTGCTGCGCCGCCTCGCCCACTGGATGATGAAGGAGCCCGAGCTGGAGGAGGAGGCCCTCTGGGCCGAGCCCACCGGCCAGACCATGCGCATCATCCGCCGGACGCTGGCGGACGAGGTCGGCGAGGTCACGGTGACCCATCCCGACGGGACCGAGACGCTGGTGCCCTTGGAACAGGTCTCTCCGGGGCGGTTCGAGGCGGTCTGGGAGGCGCCCGAGATCGGCCTCTACCGGCTGACCGACGGCGAGGAGGAGGCGGTGATCGCCCTCGGCCCCGCGGCGCCGCGGGAGTTCGAGGAGACGATCGCGGACAGCGCCCTGCTGGAACCGCTGGTCGATGCCGGCCGCGGCGGCGTGGCGGCGATGGAGGCGGGCGACGTGGATGTCCGCGTGGTCCGCGCCGGGCGTCCGGCCGCGGGCCGCGGCTGGATCGGCATCACCCCGCGCGGGGCCTACCGGACCGCGGATGTCACGGTAAACCCGGTCCTGCCGGCCTGGGCCTTCCTGCTGCTGGCGGCGGCCTTTGTCGTCGGCGCCTGGCTGCGGGAGGGGCGGCGCTAGGGGGAGCGTGGGCCCTGACCCACCTCACTCTCCTCTTTAGACCAGCGTCGTGCGCGGCGGATACCGGACTCCCAAAGGTGAGTATTTGGGCCAACCCGAAACCGCAGGGCGCGCCTTTCTGCTTCGGGTTGGTCTAAATACTCATTCTTTTGGAGCGACCTGTCTGTCGGGGATCAGGGCCTGCATGTATGGCGCCAGTGAGGTGGGTCTTGACCCACCACCCCCTCAGTCCAGCGGGACCGCGAGCGTGGTGTCCGACCATCCGTCAACGCTGCACCGCGCGCGGATGAAGATCTCGCGCACGTCCTGAGGGATCGTCACGCCGGTCAGGGACCGGGTGAAGGGCATCTCCTCGACATGCGGGTGCAGGAGGTCGCGGGTGCCGAGGACCGTGCCGTCCGCCGTCTCCACCCGCCAGCCGTCGGCGTAGTGGTCCCAGCCGGTGTCGGGGTGGTCCAGTGTGACCGACACGCGGTCGCCCTCCACCGTCGCGTCCAGAACCTGCGGCGCATCGGCGAAGGCGGGCGTTGCCGTCAGGGACAGGATGGCGAGGTTGCGGATCATGGCTCTTCGCCTCTCAGGATCCGGCGCGGGGCCGAGGCGAATTCGCGGCTCCAGACCACCCAGATCGCCACCAGCGCCGCCGCCCCGAGCGCCACCGCGCCGAGCACCCAGGCGACGGACGCCAGCGCGAAGTACATGCCCCTGAGCCCGCGGTTGAAGTTCGCCGCGGCGCGGATGTTCAGCTCGGCCGCTTGGGCGGCACGGGGCGGCCCCTCGGGGTCGGCGGGGTCGTTGGAGACCGAGGCCATGACCACGGCGCAGTAACCGAAGACGCGGGAGGCCCAGACGAAGCGCAGGAAGGCCGTCGTCAGGAAGACCACCACCGGCATCAGCCGCACCTGGAAGGCGAGATCCTCGGCATGGCCGGGCGCGATCTCGTCCGCGAGCATCGTCAGCGGCTCGGTATTGCCCATCAGCGCCAGCACCCCGCCGAGCGCAAGGACGCAGGTGGAGGCAAAGAAGTTCGTCCCCTGGCGCAGGCTGGCGATGATCTGGGCGTCGAAGATGCGGGTGTCGCGCTCGGCCATGCGGGCCATCCAGTCCCGCCGGTACTGCGCCATCAGGCTGCTGACCGAGGCGAAGCGGGCGGGCGCGTGTTCGATCCAGTAGCCGAGGCCGAACCAGCCGAGCGCCAGCAGCCCCAGCGCCCCGGCGTCCCAGAGGGTGAGCGGGGCGAGCAGCGCCGGGAGGGTCACATCCTCCCACATCAGAAGGGCTGGTAGACCACGAGGATGAGCACGCCGATGACCACCAGCACGCTGAGTTCGTTGAACACCCGCAGCCAGGTCTCGGAATGGTCGAACCGGCCTTTCAGCGCCCGGAGGACCAGCAGCCCGGTCCAGCCGTAGTGGACCGCCAGAAGGATCACGAGCGTCAGTTTCGCGTGGCCCCAGGCCGGGAAGCCGAGCTGCCAGAACAGCCAGAGGCCGCTGACCAGCGCGATCACCCCGAGGCCGAGGGAGAAGCGGTAGAGCCGTTTCGTCAGGTCGCCCGTGGGGCCGAACGTGCCCAGCGCCGCGTATTCCCGCCGCCAGTAGATCAGCGCCCGGGGCACGGCGAAGATGCCGGTCATCCAGCCGAGGACGCAGAGCAGGTGAAGCACCTTGATGGCGGGATAGAGGTCCATGCCCCTGCTTGCCCCGTGCGGGGGAGTTGCGCAAGCTGATGCGACAGAGGCGTCCTTGCCGGGGCGCCCGATTGGTAATATGATCTTACCAATTCAAGCGGAGGAGCCCGCCATGCAGCTGCCCGAACCCGACGCCGGGATCCTGTCCCGCAAGGACGCCATCGTCGCGCGGCTGGCCAAGGCAATGCCCGGCGGCAAGGTGATCTCGGCGGAGGCCGAGCTGCGCGCCTACGAGTGCGACGCCCTGACGGCCTACCGCTGCCCGCCCCTCGCCGCCGTGCTGCCGGGATCGACCGGGGAGGTCGCCGCGGTCCTGCGCGCCTGTCACGAGATGGGGGTGCCGGTGGTGCCGCGCGGCGCGGGCACCTCGCTGGCGGGGGGCGCCCTGCCGACCTCGGACAGCGTGATCCTCGGCACCGCGCGGATGACGCAGGTGCTGGACGTCAACTACCCGGACCGGACGATCACGGTGCAGACCGGCCGCACGAACCTGTCGGTCAGCGGGGCGGTCGCGGAAGAGGGGTTCTTCTACGCGCCAGATCCGTCGTCCCAGCTGGCCTGCGCCATCGCGGGGAACATCGCGATGAACTCGGGCGGGGCGCATTGCCTGAAGTACGGGGTGACGACGAACAACCTCCTTGGCGTGAAGATGGTGCTGATGGACGGCACGGTCCTGGACCTTGGCGGCGGCTACATGGACGCGGGCGGGTTCGACCTTCTTGGCCTCGTCTGCGGCTCCGAGGGGCAGCTCGGCGTCGTGACCGAGGCGACCCTGCGTATCCTGCCAAAGCCCGAGGGGGCCCGGCCGGTGCTGATGGGCTACGATTCTTCCGAGACCGCCGGACAGGTCGTATCCGACATCATCAAGGCGGGCGTGCTGCCCGTCGCGATCGAGTTCATGGACCGCCCCTGCATCCGCGCCTGCGAGGCCTTCGCCGGGGCCGGTTATCCCGACTGCGAGGCCCTGCTGATCGTCGAGGTCGAGGGCTCGGAGGCCGAGATCGACGAGCAGCTGGGCTTCATCAAGCAGATCGCCCAGCGCTACGACCCGGTGGAGTTGCGCGAGGCGGGGGATGCCGAGGAGGCGGGCCGCATCTGGCTTGGCCGCAAGAGCGCCTTCGGGGCGATGGGCCAGATCGCGGATTACATCTGCCTCGACGGGACGATTCCCGTCAGCGAGCTCCCCCGCGTGCTGCGCCGCATCGGGGAGATGGCGGAGGGGTACGGCCTCGGCGTGGCAAACGTCTTTCATGCGGGCGACGGGAACATGCATCCGCTGATCCTCTACAACGCCAACGATCCCGGCGACCTCGAGAAGGCGGAGGCGCTGGGGGCGGACATCCTGACTCTCTGTGTCGAGGCGGGCGGGTGCCTGACCGGGGAGCATGGCGTGGGCGTGGAGAAGCGGGACCTGATGGTGCGCCAGTTCGCGCCGGAGGACCTCGAGGCGCAGATGGCGGTCAAGGACGTGTTCGATCCGAAATGGCTGCTCAATCCGGCGAAGGTGTTTCCCCTCGATGCGAGTGCGGGCCACCGGGTGGCGGCGGAGTAAGGGGCGTCTGCCTCCTGCCGGGGATTCTTGAGGACAAATGAGAGCATGCGGATCGAGACGGAAACCGAGCTGAGCGAGGCGATCCGGGGGGCGGAGGGCCCCCTGTCGGTGCGCGGCGGCGGCACCCGCGGGATGGCGGGGCCGGGCGAGGGGCTGGAGGTCGGCATATCGGGCGTGACCCTGTACGAGCCGGGGGCCTTGACCCTGGTCGTCGGGGCCGGGACGCCGCTTGCCGAGGTCGAGGCCGTGCTTGCGGCCGAGGGACAGCGGCTGGCCTTCGAGCCGATGGACCATCGCGGACTGATGGGCACCGGGGGGGAGCCGACCATCGGGGGCGTGGTGGCGGCCAATGTCTCGGGGCCGCGCCGCGTTGCGGTGGGCGCCTGCCGGGACTTCCTGCTGGGTGTGCGCTTCGTGGACGGCGCGGGGACCGTCATCAAGAACGGCGGCCGGGTGATGAAGAACGTCACCGGCCTCGACCTCGCCCGCCTGATGTGCGGGGCGCGGGGGCGGCTGGGGGTCCTGTCCGAGGTGTCTCTCAAGGTGCTGCCGAGGCCCGCCGCCGCCGGGGTCCTGTCCATTGGTGGCCTCGGGCCGGCGGAGGCGGTGGCGGCGATGTCGGCGGCGCTCGGCTCGCCCTTCGAGGTGACGGCGGCATCGCATCTGCCGGCGGATGCCGCCGGCCGGCCGTCGACCCGGCTGCGGATCGAGGGGACGGAGGCCTCGGTCCGGTATCGCCTGGGGCGCCTGGCGGACCTGCTTGCGCCCTTCGGAGAGGTCGTGACGACCGAGGGACAC
>JAMWZF010000319.1 GCA_024304875.1 Paracoccaceae bacterium | reverse complement strand
CCTGTTCCTCCAGCACCCGCATGGACCCCTCCAGCCAGTCCAGCCGCCGGACCGCCGGCGCCACGATCAGGTCCCGCAGCAGCCCCCGCAGCCGCGCCGCCGTCTGCGCCGGCATCTCGCCCAGCACCTCGCGCCGGGCGATCAGCGAGATGGTCCGCGACAGGGGCGGGCCGGGCAGGGGCACCACCTCCACCGCCTCGCGGAACCTTTGCGCCCGCATCCAGCCCAGCGGCGTCAGGATCGTCCATCCCGCGCCCTCGGCCACCATGGCGAGGATGGCGTGGTAGCTGTCGAGCTCGAACCGCCGGGCCAACACGATGTTCTGCCGCGCGAGGTGCGCCCCGATGACCCGCCCCATGTGGTGACGGGCGGTGTACTGCACGAAGGGCATCCGCCGCAGCTGGCGCATCACGTCGCCGGACTTCAGCGCGCCCTTGGGCAGGGCGACGACGAAGGGCTCCTCCATCAGCGGGTGCAGCTCCATCCCGTCGAGGGCCATGCCCATCTCGGCGGCGACCACCACGTCGAGCGCCCGGGTCTCCAGCAGGTCGAAGAGCCGGTGCGAGGCGCCGGTCTCCAGCAGGAACTGGCAGGATTTCAGCTCTTCCGCCATCGAGGAGAGCAGCCGCGGCGTCACGTCGGCGTCGAAATCCTCGATCATGCCGAGCCGGAAGCGGGTGAGGTGGCTGAGGTTCCGCTGGCCCAGTTCCGCCCGCGCCTGGTCGGCCTCGTTCAGGATCGCGTTGGCGCGGCGCAGGAACATCTCGCCCGCCGGGGTCAGGGTCACGGGGCGGGCCTGCCGGTTGAGGAGCGTGGTGCCGATGTTGCCTTCGAGGTTGGAGAGCTGCTGGCTGACCGTGGCGGCCGAGGTGCCGAGGCGGCGGGCGGCGGCGGTGATGCTTTCCTCCTCCGCCGTGGCGACGAAGACCTCGACGCCCCAGAGCGTGATCTTGCCCGATGCCCCTGCCATGCGCTGTCAGATCCCCAAGCGGTCGCGCAGGGAATACCACGTCATGGCGAGGGTCAGAAGGGGCGCGCGGGCCATCGCCCCGCCGGGGAAGGGAGAGACCGGCAGGCGGCTCATCACGTCGAAGCGTTCGGACTGGCCCGCCACCGCCTCGCCCAGCACCTTGCCGGCCATGGCCGACAGGGCCACGCCGTGGCCCGAGAAGCCGCCCGCCGCCAGCACCCCGGGCATGACCCGTCCGACGAAGGGCAGCCGGGACAGCGTGATGCCGAGAGTGCCGCCCCAGTGGTGGTCGATGGGCGTGCCGGCGATCTGGGGAAACAGCCGCTCCATCCGGGCGCGGAGGGCGGTGGTGATGTCGCGGGGGAAGCCGATGGAATAGCTCTCCCGCCCGCCGAATAGCAGGCGCTTGTCCTCGGACAGGCGGAAGTAGTTCACCACGAACTTGTCGTCGGCCACCGCCACGTCGCGGGAGAGGATATCGCCCGCCCGGTTGCCGAGGGGTGCGGTGGCGGCGATGAAGGAGTTTATCGGCATGACCCGCGCCGCGTAGCGGGACACCAGGTTCGGCAGGTAGCCGTTGCCGCAGAGCAGGATGTGCGGCGCGTTGATCCGGCCGCGGTCGGTCTGGATGAGGCCGGTCTCGACGTGGTGCGCCTCGCAGCGTTCGTAGATGACCGCGCCCGCCGCCTCGGCCGCGCGGGCGAGCCCGACGGCATAGCGCAGCGGATGCAGGTGCCCCGCGGTCATGTCGAGGACACCGCCGGCGTAGACATCGGACCGGCAGATGTCGCGGAAGGCGGCGCCCTCCAGCACTTCGGTCTCGTGCCCGTATTCGCGGGCGAGGAAGGCGGCTTCGACGCGGGCCTCCTCGACCCCTTCGGGGGTCCATTCGCCGTGCAGCACGCCGGGCATGTAGCGGGCCTCGGGGGCGTGCTCGGCGACCTGCGCGCGGGTCAGCGCCTTGGCCTCCTCGGCGAGGAACCACAGGGTCCGGGCGTCACCGTCACCGAGCCGTTTTGCCAGCCAGCTTTGCGGCTTGTTGAAGCCGGTGCCGACCTGCCCGCCGTTGCGGCCCGAAGCGCCGAAGCCGACGCGGTGCGCCTCGACGACGGCGACGGAGTAGCCTTTCCGCGCCAGGGTCAGCGCGGCGGTCAGGCCGCAATAGCCGGCGCCGACGATGGCGACGTCGACGTTGGTCTCGCCCCGTAGCGAGGGGCGCTCGGCAGGGATCTCGGTCGAGGCGGCGTACCAGCTTTCGGGATAGCGGCCGGGGCGGTCGTTGCGGTAGAGCGGGTTGGTCATGGGATCTCCTGCAGGAGCGGACGGGCCAGGCCCGGCCTTGCGACGCCGGGACCGGGCGCAGCTCCCGGAACGACGCGCCACCCTGCTGCTTCGATATGGTCCAAATACTCATCTTGGGGAGCACCTCCACCCATCCCGCGCACGGTCGGGGTGCCCGGCGCCGCAAGGCGGGGTTCGCCCCGCCCCTGGTGGCCGAGGACGCTCATGCCGGCCTCTCGTACAGGCTGACGTGCATCCGGCTGTCCGGGCCGAAGGGGGTTCGGGTCCAGCTGCCCCAGCGGTCGGCAAGGCGCAGGCCGGCGAGGCGGGCCATCAGGTCCATTTCGGCGGGCCAGGCATAGCGCATGACGAGGGGGCGCAGTTCGGTCCCGGTGGGCGTGATGACCACGCGCTGCATGGTCAGGACCTGGCCCACCGGGTCGTGGTGAACCGCCTCGTAGCGCAGCCGGTCCGTCCGCACGTCGAGGGCCTTCATCCGCTGGTTGTCGGTGTAGGCGGAGAAATCGGGCACGAAGGTTTCCACCAGGAACCGCCCGCCGGGGGCGAGGCGGGCGGCCATGTTCGCGAAGAGACGGACCTGCGCGTCCTGGGAGGTCAGGTTGAAGATCGTGTTGAAGACGAGGAAGGCGAAGTCGAAGGGCCCCTCGCGGCCGACCTCGGCCATGTCGCCGATGGTGACGGGAATGTCCCGGCCGCCCGGCTTGGCCCGCAGGCCCTCGACCATCTCTGGCGAGGCCTCGATCCCCTCGATCCGGTGGCCCCGCGCGGCCAGCGGCAGGGCCATCCGCCCGGTGCCGATCGCCAGTTCCAGCATCCGGGCGTCCGGCCCCGCCAGCTCCGAGATCAGCGCCACGCTCTCCCTGGTGGTGCCGGGGTCGTTGGCGGCGTCGTAGTCCGTGGCGTAGAGCCTGCCGAAGGTGCCCGGCTCCCACTCCATCAGACGTTGAGCAGGAGGTGCTCCCGCTCCCAGGGGCTGATGACCTGGAGGAATTCGCCGTATTCCATCCGCTTCACCTTGGAATAGACGCGGGTGAAGGCGGGGCCCAGCACCTCGGACAGGGGCGTGGCCTCCTCGAAGATGTCGAGGGCGGTGTAGAAGTCGCGCGGGATCGCGTCCTCGTCCTCGCTTTCGTAGGCGTCGCCGTGGAAGCGCTTGTCGGGCCGGATCTCGTTCACCATCCCGAGGTAGCCGCAGGCCAGCGAGGCGGCGATGCCGAGGTAGGGGTTGCAGTCCATGCCCGCCAGCCGGTTCTCGACCCGGCGGGAGGCCTTGTCCGATACCGGGACGCGGATGCCGACGGTCCGGTTGTCGCGGCCCCATTCGAGGTTGATCGGCGCGGCGTGGTCCTTCACGTAGCGCCGGTAGCTGTTCACGTAGGGCGCCAGAAGGGCGACGGCCGAGGGCAGATGCTCCTGCAGGCCGCCGATGAAGTGGAAGAAGGCGTCCGTCTCGCCCCCCGCCGGGCCGGAGAAGATGTTGCGCCCGGTCTCGTCCATCACCGAATGATGGATGTGCATGGCGCTGCCGGGCTCGCCCTCGATCGGCTTGGCCATGAATGTGG
>JAMWZF010000318.1 GCA_024304875.1 Paracoccaceae bacterium | reverse complement strand
CTCGTCGTCCGCGCTGCGCTCCAGCTCGGCGATCAGGGCTTCGCGGGTGTCGGGATCGCGCAGGATCTCGATCAGCGCGGCGCGCGGGTCGGGCGGGGGCGCGTCGGCCGGGCCGGCCTCCTGCGCGACGGCGACGGAGGTGACGGCGAGGCAGAGCGTCAGGGCTGCAAGGCCCCGCAGCACTGCGCGGGTCAGGGTCTTGAAGGTCATCGACATGCGAGAGGTTCTAATGCGGGTGTCCCCGAGCGCAACCACCCGGCCGGCGGCAGCCCTCCGGGCGCCGGGTCACAGTCGCGGCATTCGGCCCCGCCCACGGATTTCTAGGCATGATCTAGCCGAACGATCATTGCTCATTCCGGGTGGACCGATATGGTCGCTTCGGGACCAATCGAGGGAGGGCAGGCATGGCATCCGTCAGCTTGAACGGGATCGAAAAGAATTACGGCGCCGTCAACGTCATCAAGGGGATCGACCTCGCCGTCGAAGAGGGCGAATTCGTCGCCCTCGTCGGGCCGTCGGGCTGCGGCAAGTCCACCCTCCTGCGGATGATCGCGGGGCTGGAGGAGATCACCGCCGGCGAGATCGAGATCGGCGACCGGATCGTCAACGACCTCACCCCGCGCGAGCGCAACATCGCCATGGTGTTCCAGTCCTACGCCCTTTACCCGCACATGAGCGTGGCCAAGAACCTCAGCTTCAACCTCGAGCTGTCGAAGGTCCCCAAGGACGAGATCGCCCGCCGGGTGGACGAGGCGGCCCGGATGCTCGAGCTGGAGGAGATGCTGGAGCGCAAGCCCTCGCAGCTCTCCGGCGGGCAGCGCCAGCGCGTCGCCATGGGCCGCGCCATCGTGCGCAACCCCTCCGTCTTCCTCTTCGACGAGCCCCTGTCGAACCTCGACGCCAAGCTGCGGGTGCAGATGCGCGGCGAGATCAAGACCCTGCACAAGAAGGTCGGCACCACGTCGATCTACGTCACCCACGACCAGATCGAGGCGATGACCCTCGCCGACCGCGTCGTCGTCCTGAACGGCGGCGTGATCCAGCAGGTCGGCACGCCGATGGACCTCTACATGCGCCCCGTGAACCTCTTCGTCGCGGCCTTCATCGGCTCGCCCGGCATGAACATGCTGGACGGCGAGGCGGCCAGCCGGGACGGAACGCCCGTGGTGCGCCTGCCCGGCGGGGCCGAGCTGGAGTGGCAGCCCGAGGGCCAGGTTCGCGAGGGCCTGCCCGTCACCGTCGGCCTGCGCCCGGAGCATCTGACGCTGGAGGGGACCGGGAACTCGCTGACCGGGTCCATCGACTACGTGGAGCCGACCGGCGGGCTGACCTTCTACAACCTCGACCTTGGCCAGCGGCCGCACATCACGGTGGCGATCAGCGGCGCGACGGACATGCGCCGCGAGGGGCCGATGACCGTGAGCATCACGCCCGACCTCGTGCATGTCTTCGACCGGGAGAGCGGGCAGCGGATCAGCGTCTGACCCGCTGCCGGCGGGGCGCTCAGGTCTTGACCGCCCCCGCCGTCAGCCCGGCGATGATGTGCCGCTGCGCCGCGAAGAAGGCGATGACGGTCGGCAGGATCGTCAGGGTGATGAAGGCCAGCACCAGCTGCCAGTCGGTCGCGAATTCGCCGCGATAGACCATCATGCCGAGCGGCCAGGGGTACATCTCCTCGGAGTTCAGCAGGATCAGCGGCAGGATGTAGCTGTTCCAGCTCATCACGAAGGTGATGATGCCCACGGTCGCCAGGATCGGCCGCGACAGCGGCAGGGTGATCCGCCAGAAGAACCGGACGTAGCCGCAGCCGTCGACGAAGGCCGCGTCGAACAGCTCCTTCGGCATGCCCTTGAAGTAGTTCCGCAAGAGCAGGATCGACAGCCCCAGCCCGAAGGCCACCTGCGGCAGCGCCACGCCCCAGTAGGTGTCGATCAGGCCGAGGTCGCGGATGCGGATGAACAGCGGCAGGATCGCCGTGGCGGCGGGGAACATGAGGCCGAGGAGGAAATAGGCCAGCAGGTACTTCGAGCCGAAGAAATGCACATGGGCAAAGACGAAGGCCGCCATCGAGCCCACCAGCAGCGTCAGCCCCACGGTGATCCCCGCGATGACGAGCGAGTTCCACATCTGGAGCCAGTAGCGCTGGCTGAGGATGATGTCGACGTAGTTCGACCACTGCCATTCCTGCGGCAGGCCGAAGGCGTTGGTGCGCAGCTCGCCCAGGGTCTTGAACCCGCCGAGGGCGGTCATGGCGAGGGGGATCACCACGATCGCCGCCACGAAGAGCAGCGAGGCGTAGATGTAGGATTGCCGCGCCAGGTTCGGGCGCATCCCGCCAACGGATCGCGTGTCAGTCATTGCGCATGAAGATCCATCTGTAGGTGAAGGCCAGGGTGACCGAGATCAGGAACAGGACGACCCCGACCGCGCTGCCGAAGCCGATCTGAAGCCGCACGACGCCGTACTGGTAGAGGTAGGTGACCATCGTATGCGTCGAGTTGCTGGGCCCGCCGCCGGTCAGCGGCATGATCAGGTCGAACAGTTGCAGCGAGCCGATGATCGAGAAGAAGACCGACAGCCGCACGGTCGAGGCGAGCAGCGGCAGGGTGATGCGGAAGAACTTCTGCGCCCCGGTCGCGCCGTCGACCTCGGCGGCCTCCATGATCTCCTTGTCGATGGCCTGAAGGCCCGCGATGAACAGCATCATGTGAAAGCCGAAGTACTTCCAGACGATCACGGCGAGGACCGCCCAGATCGCGTATTCCCGCTCGGCCAGGGCGTAAAAGGGCTCTCCCCCCACCGCCTGCCAGGTGTTCGACACGATGCCGAAGTCGCCGTCGTAGACGAACCGCCAGATCAGGCCCGCCGCCACGTCGGCGAGGACGTAGGGAAGGAAGAAGATGAGGCGGAAGACGAGCGATCCCCGGATCCGCTGGGCCAGCATGTTGGCGAGCCAGAGCGCCAGAGGGATCTGCACCAGGATAGAGACGACGATGATCAGCGCGTTGTTCTTGAGCGCGGTCAGGAAGACCTTGTTCTGGAACACGAATTCGTAGTTGCGAGTGCCGATCCACTGGGTCGGCTCGCCGTAGCCGTTCCAGTTGTAGAACGAGAACCAGGCCGCCTCGCCCATCGGCAGGATGACGAAGATGGTGAACAGAAGGATGCCCGGCGGCAGGAAGATCACCAGCACCGGAAGGGTGGATTTCATCCAGGTGATCTGCCGGCGCGACAGGCCGAAGCGGCCACCATCGGGGCCGTGCGGGGCCCGGCCTGCGCGGGCAGCTGCGTCCGTCGTCGCCATGTGACTGCCGATCCTCGCCAAGGTCGGCCCGGCCACCCGCGACGGGGCGGCCGGGCCAGGTCAGACCTTACTGCATGTTTTCCATGTCAGCGGTGTCCTGCAGCGTCTGCGCCGCGTCCTCGGGCGAGATGTCGCCGGCCCAGAGCTCGACCGTCATGTCGTTGACCGTGCGGCCGAGGTTCGGCCCGAGGTCCTGGTCGAGGTAGTTCTGGTGGTAGGTGGAGGCCCCCAGGGCCGTCGCGGCCTCGCGCACCAGCGGGTCGACCACGCCGTCCTCGGCGCCGAGGGCGACCGGGATCAGGCCCGTCGTCTCGGCCAGCCGGCGCTGGTTGTCCGCGGTGGTGAACCACTTCAGGAAGTCCACCGCCTCGTCCGGCGCGTTCGCCGTCACCGCCCAGCCGTTCAGACCCCCGAAGGTGTCCGAGGTGCTGCCCGCGCCGCCCTCGACGGCGGGGAAGGGAAAGCGGCCGATGTTCTCCTGCGCCAGGCCCTCGCCGTCGGTCGCGTTGGCGATCTGGTCGATGTTGGTGTCCTCGAAGC
>JAMWZF010000317.1 GCA_024304875.1 Paracoccaceae bacterium | reverse complement strand
CTTCGGCCGGGGACGGACAGACCCGGGGCCGAAGGGGGAGTGCGGTGGACGCTAGGGGGATTCGGATTCCGAATTGTGACAGGGGGCGGCGAGCTGTCCCGTCAGGCGTCTTCCGCCTCGGCGATCAGGGCCGCGACGTCCAGCCGCGAGTTGACCATCGCCAGCAGTCCCGCCTCGTCCCGCGGCCAGTCCGTCGTGGGCCGGTCCCGGTAGAGCTCGATCCCGTTGCCGTCAGGGTCGCGCAGGTAGACCGCCTCGCTGACGCCGTGATCCGCTGCGCCCTCGAGCGCGACGCCGCTCTCCACCACGTTGCGGATCGCGGCGCCGAGACTGGCGCGGTCCGGGTAGAGAAAGGCCATGTGGTAGAGCCCGGTGTGATGCAGCGGGGCAGGGGTGCCGCCCGCGCTCTCCCAGGTGTTCAGGCCGACGTGGTGGTGATACCCGCCCGCGCTGAGGAAGGCCGCGGAAGGGCCGTAGCGCTGGGTCACCTCCAGACCGATGACGTCCCGGTAGAACGCAATGGCGCGGTCCAGGTCGGCGACCTTGAGGTGAACGTGGCCGATGGCCATGCGCGGCGATGCTGTATAGGTCATGAGACGGACCCTCCTTTTCGACTGCCGAGATAATACCGTTTGCCCCTGCACAGAACCGCCGAATTTCGCACCAGAACTGACAATCTGCGCAGGGTGCCACTCCCCTGCGTCTCCAAGGCGCCGTGATGCACCGCTCGTTCGAAACGCGTGACGACCTCTGGCGATGGCTCGAAGCGAACCACGATCGGGAAACCGAACTCTGGGTCAGGCTTTACCGGAAGGGCAGCGGACAGGCCTCCGTCGACTGGACGGACTGCGTCGTCGCGGCGCTCGCCTGGGGCTGGATCGACGGCCAGAAGAAGTCGCTCGACGACACTTCCTGGCTCCAGCGCCTTTCGCCCCGGCGGCCTCGGTCGGGCTGGTCGCGGAAGAACATCGCCCAGGCCGAGCTTCTGATCGCAGAGGGGCACATGGCGCCGCCGGGGTTGCGGCAGGTCGAGGCGGCCCGCGCCGACGGCCGCTGGGACGCCGCCTACGCCGGGCAGTCCGAAATGACGATCCCGCAGGACTTTCTCGAAGCACTCGAGGACCGACCGGCGGCGAAGGCCTTCTTCGCCACGCTCCCCCGCAGCCAGCTCTTCCCGATCTACTACCGCCTCCACACGGCGAAGACGGCGCCGACGCGGGCCAAGCGGATGCAGGCGATCCTCGACCAACTCGACCGGGGGGAGCGGTTCAACTAGCGGCCGCCGGGCCGATCAGGCCGCGCGCCCCGCTCTCGGTCGTCACGGGGCCCGGCCTGCCTTTTCGCCCCACCCCGGCTGCCTCGAGACCCGCTCCCCTCTTCATTCTGGCCAAAAAACGCAAACCCCGGCCTCTCCCCAAGTCCAGCCGACGATCAACTGGGACCAATTGACGTAGAGACCGCGGACATGCGGCGCTTGACGCCCCCGTGCCGCTCGGCGCCTATATCTGCGGCATGCGCCGCCCGGCAGCGATTGCCTCCGCGATCTCGGCGACCCGCTTCTCCCGCGTCGGCGCCGTCTTCGCCAGCTTCACCCAGCGCAGGAGGTTGCGGCGGTAGGCCTTCGGCGCCGCCTCCCAGGCCTCCGCCGCGCCCCGCGCAGCGAGAGCCGTGCCAAGGTCATCCGGCACGATCAGCACATCCACGTCGTCGTAGAAGGACCAGAGGCCGCTCGCCTTGCCCGCCTCCACCGCGGCTTGCCCTGGCGGGGGCATCCGCCCCTCCGCCTCCAGCCGGGCGGCGCGGTCCTTGTAGCTCTGCGCCCAGGCCTGCTGTTTGCGGGGCGCGATCAGCTGCATGGTCCGGTCCGCGTCCAGCACCTTGCGACGCCCGTCGATCCAGCCCCAGGCGATCAGCGCGTCGAGGACCTCTTCACGGCCGACGTACTTCGCGGGATGGGCCGCCTTCCAGGTCACGAGCCAGACGCTCTGGGCCTTCCCATGATGCGAGGCGAGCCAGTCTTCCAGCGCAGCAGCGGAGGTCACCTCCACCCGCTCGAGATCGGCCTCGGCCACTACGACGCCCGCCTAGCGGACGAAGCCCATGATCTCGGCCGTCCGGTTCAGGATCGGGGCGGCGATCTCGCGGGCCTGTTCGGCGCCGTGGGCGAGGGTCCGGTCGATTTCGGCCGGGTCGTCCATCAGGCGGCGCATCTCGGTGGCGATCGGGGCCATCTTCTCGACGGCAAGCTCGGCCAGGGCGGGCTTGAAGGTCCCCCAGCCCGCGCCCGCGTATTCGCCGATCACCGCCTCGGGCGACTGATCCGACAGGGCGGCGTAGATGTCGACGAGGTTGCGCGCCTCGGGCCGGTCTTTCAGGCCCGCGAGCTCCGAGGGCAGCGGCTCGGGATCGGTCCGCGCCTTCTTCAGCTTCTTCGAAATGGTGTCCGCGTCGTCCGTCATGTTGATCCGCTCCATGTCGGACTCGCCCGACTTGGACATCTTCTTGGTCCCGTCCCGCAGGTTCATCACCCGCATGGCGGGGCCCTCGATGACCGGCTCGGTCAGGGGGAAGAACTCTGTCCCGTAGTCGTGGTTGAACTTGGCGGCGATGTCGCGGGTCAGCTCGACGTGCTGCTTCTGGTCCTCGCCCACGGGGACGTGGGTGGCGTGATACAGCAGGATATCGGCAGCCATCAGGGAGGGATAGGCATAGAGGCCGAGGGACTGCTTCTCGGCGTTCTTGCCGGCCTTCTCCTTGAACTGGGTCATCCGGTTCATCCAACCCATCCGCGCCACGCAGTTGAACAGCCAGGCCAGCTCGGCATGCTGGTGGACGCGGGACTGGTTGAAGAGGATCGACCGGCTGGGGTCGATGCCGGAGGCCAGCATGCCCGCGGCCACCTCGCGGGTGGCGCTGCCCAGCTCGGCCGGGTCCTGCCAGACGGTGATCGCATGCAGGTCGACGACGCAGAAGATGGTGGTCTCGAACCCGCCGGTGTCCTGCATCGCCACCCAGCGCTTGATCGCGCCGAGGTAATTGCCGAGGGTCAGGCCACCGGAGGGCTTGATCCCGGAAAAGATGCGCGGGGCGAAAGTCTTGTCGGTCATGGGGATGCGTCCAACTGGCAATGCGGGCCGGATGGGATTACCCATGGCCCTAACAGAGGTCAACCGGAGGCCCGCATGAGCAGCACGTCCCCTTTCAACACCATCCCCGCCGTGGCCCTGGCGCTCGTCCTGGTAATCGCGACGATCGAGCTGGTCTTCCAGGCCCGCCTGCTGGGCTTCGCCGGTGGCAGCGGGGTCGACGATTGGCGTCAGATGGCCTTCGACGACTGGGCCTTTGCCCCGGCAGTTCTCGACGTGATGGTCGAGAGGGGAGAAGTCGGCGTCGACCTTCTGCGCCGCTTCGTCAGCTATGCCGTCCTGCACACCTCCTTCACCCACGCGCTCTGGGCCACGGTCCTTCTTCTGGCCATGGGCAAGTTCGTCGGTGAAGCCTACCGCCCCGGTCCCTTCCTCGTCATCTTCTTCGGCGCGGTGATCGGCGGAGCGCTGGTCTACGGCTTCGCCGCGCCGCGGAACTACCCGCTGATCGGGGCCTATCCAGGCATCTACGGGCTGATCGGCGCCTATACCTACATGATGTGGCTGACCCTCGGCCGAATGGGCGAGAACCAGATGCGCGCCTTTACCCTCATCGGCATCCTGATGGGGCTGACGCTCGTCTACTCGATGTTCTTCGGTGCCAACCCCTGGTGGATCGCGGAACTCGCCGGCTTCGTCATCGGTCTCTTCCTCGCGCCGCTGGTCGCGCCGGGTGGCTGGCGCGCATTCGTCGACCGGATGCGCCGCC
>JAMWZF010000316.1 GCA_024304875.1 Paracoccaceae bacterium | reverse complement strand
CCCGCCGCGTCTGGGAGGCGCTGAGCGAGGGCGGCGAGATCCGCATGCCGCTGGAGCCCGCCTTCTGGACCCCGCTCTTCGGCGCCTGCTCGGACCGGTTCGGGACCCGCTGGATGGTCAGCCAGGCGGCTCCGGCTCAGACCCAGTAATCCGCGACAGTGCGCCCCTCGCCCGGCATCTCCTCGAAGGCGCCGTAGCCGTCGAAATGGCGGATGGCGATGTGCGCCACGGCCTCCGCCTCGGCCATCCGCACGTTCACCGCGGCCCGCCTCCGCCCGTCCTCGCGCGGGCGCACCCCGCGCCAGGCCATGACGCAGCCGCAATCGGTGCAGCGCAGGAACTCCAGCCCCCTCTCGCCGCGGGCGAAGGGCTGCATCGGGCCGGTCAGGACCACGCCGTGATCCAGCCAGCCGTAGATCCAGAGCGCCCCGTACCGCCGGCAGGCGGTGCAGTTGCACGCCGTCGCCCGGTCCGGCGCGCCCTCGAACCGCCAGCCGCAGGCGCCGCAGAGGCAGGTTCCGATGATCTCGGCCATGGGGTCCTCCTCTCAGAACCAGTAGTCCTGCACCCTCCGCCCGTCGCGCGGCAGATCCTCGAAGCTGTGCAGCCCGTCGAAATGGTCGATCGGCAGATGGGCCACCGTCTCGGGCGCGCTCAGCCGCACGTTCACCGCCATCCGCGGCGTCGGCTCGGACGTCTTGTCCACCAGCCGCCAGGACTGCAGGTTGCCGCAGGTGGGGCAGAAATGGAACTCCAGGTTCCCTGCCTCGGTCACATAGGCTGTCGTCGGCCCGGTGGGATGCACGTCCTGCCCCTCCACCCCGTAGATCCAGAGCGCCCCGTACCGCCGGCAGATCGTGCAATTGCAGACGGTCGCGGCCTCGGGTTCGCTGTCATACCGCCAGCCCACCTTGCCGCAATGGCACCGTCCCTCGCACATCGCGCCTCTCCCGCTTGATCTTGGCCGCCCTTTGGCCCATCCCTGCCGGACCATACCGGAGGGCCCCATGACACGGATCGACGATACATTCGCGCGGCTGCGCTCGGAAGGGCGCAAGGGCTTCGTCGCCTACATCATGGCCGGCGATCCGGACGAGGGGCGGTCGCTTCAGATCATGAAGGGCCTGCCGGGCGCAGGCGTCGACGTGATCGAACTCGGCGTGCCCTTCACCGACCCGATGGCGGACGGCCCGACGATCCAGCTCGCCGGGCAGCGGGCGCTGGAAGGGGGCATGACCCTGTCGAAGACGCTGGCGATGGTGAAGGCCTTCCGCGAGGAAGATGGCACGACGCCCATCGTGCTCATGGGATACTACAACCCGATCTACTCGCGCGGGGTCGAGACCTTCCTGGCGGACGCGAAAGAGGCCGGGGTCGACGGCCTGATCGTCGTGGACCTGCCCCCGGAGGAGGACGACGAACTCTGCCTCCCCGCGCAGAAGGCCGGCCTCAACTTCATCCGTCTCGCCACGCCCACGACCGACGACAGGCGCCTGCCCAAGGTGCTCCAGAACACCTCGGGCTTCGTCTACTACGTCTCGATGACCGGGATCACCGGCACGGCGGACGCGCAATCGGCCGAGGTCGGGCCGGAAGTGGCGCGGATCAAGAAAGCCACCGACCTGCCGGTCATCGTCGGCTTCGGGATCAAGACGCCGGAGTCCGCGGAAGGTATCGCCAGGGTAGCGGACGGCGCCGTGGTCGGCTCGGCCATCGTGGACCGGATCGCCAAGGGCGACAGCGTGGAGGACGTGCTGGCCTTCGTCGGCTCCCTTGCGGACGGCGCGCACCGGGCCTGAGGACCGGGCGGCGCCCGCGACACGGGGGCACCGCCTGCTTCTTGCGACCGGCCCGACCCGGCGGTAAGAACTTCTGACCAATTTTCGGCGAAGGTCCGACCCATGCCCGTGATCACCAACATCGACGACCTCAAGCGCCTGCACCGCCGGCGGACGCCAAGGATGTTCTACGACTACTGCGAAAGCGGATCCTGGACGGAACAGACGTTCCGCGAGAACACCAGCGATTTCAGCAAGCTGCGCCTGCGCCAGCGGATCGCGGTGGACATGGCAAACCGGACCACGGCCAGCACGATGGTCGGCCAGGAGGTGGCGATGCCCGTGGCGCTCGCCCCCGTCGGGCTCTGCGGGATGCAAAACGCGGACGGAGAGATCAAGGCCGCCCGCGCGGCGGAAAAGTTCGGCGTGCCCTTCTGCCTCTCGACCATGTCGATCTGCTCGATCGAGGACGTGGCCGAGCACACGGAAAAGCCCTTCTGGTTCCAGGTCTACACCCTCAAGGACGACGACTTCATGAAGCGGCTTTTTGCCCGCGCGAAGGACGCCAAGTGCTCCGCCCTCGTCATCACGGTGGACCTGCAGATCATGGGACAGCGGCACAAGGACCTTAAGAACGGCCTCTCCGCCCCGCCCAAGTTCACCGCCGCCTCGATCGCCAACCTCGCCACGAAGGTCCCGTGGGGGCTCGAGATGCTGCGAACCAGGCGGCGGTTCTTCGGCAACATCGTCGGCCACGCCAAGGGGGTCTCGAACCCCGGCTCCCTTGCCGCCTGGACGGCCGAGGCCTTCGATCAGCGGCTCGACTGGGAGCGTATCCGCGAGTTCCGCTCCTGGTGGGACGGGCCGGTGATCCTCAAGGGAATCCTCGACGTCGAGGACGCGAGGAAAGCCGCCGACGTCGGGGCCGACGCCATCGTCGTGTCGAACCACGGTGGCCGGCAGCTGGACGGGGCGCTGTCTTCGATCCGCATGCTGCCGCAGATCGTCGATGCGGTGGGCGACAGGATCGAGGTCCATTTCGACAGCGGCATCCGCTCGGGCCAGGACGTGCTCAAGGCGCTGGCGCTGGGGGCCAAAGGCACGATGATCGGCCGGGCCTGGGTCCACGGCCTCGGCGCGATGGGCGAGGCCGGGGTGACGAAGGCGCTGCAGGTCATCCACAAGGAACTCGACACCACCATGGCGCTCATCGGCAAGCGGGACGTCAGGGATCTCGGCCGCGACGTCCTGCTGATCCCGAAGGATTTCAGCGGCGACTGGGCGTGATCGGGGCTTTCCAAGCGTCCCGCGATCGCCTATAGGCGCGGCTTCACCGGCGCGCGGCCCGGCCAGGCCCGCGCGTCATACCCGAAAGTGAGCCCCGACCAGACCACGGGGTGCGCGACGAAAGGACCAGGACATGGCCAACGAAACTCCCGATCTCATTGCCACCGTGCGCGAAGGCACCGGCAAAGGCGCCGCCCGCGCCGCCCGCCGCAACAAGCTCGTCCCCGGCATCGTCTACGGCGGCGACGCCGATCCGCTGCCGATCAACCTCGGCTTCGACATGCTGCTGAAGAAGCTGAAGGACGGCCGCTTCCTGTCGACCCTGTTCAACCTCAAGGTCGAAGGCCACGACGACGTCCGCGTCATCGCCCGCTCGGTCCAGCGCGATGTGGTCAAGGACCTGCCGACCCATGTCGACCTGCTCCGCCTGCGCCGGACCTCGAAGATCAACCTCTTCATCCCGGTCGAGTTCATCAACGAAAAGGACGCCCCCGGCATCAAGCGCGGCGGCGTGCTGACCGTCGTGCGCCCGGAAGTCGAACTTGTGGTCACCGCCGGCGACATCCCCGAGAAGCTGACCGTCGACCTGACCGGCCTCGAGATCGGCGAGACCATCACGATCTCCGCGATCACCCTCCCCGAGGGCACCAAGCCGACCATCGACCGTGACTTCGTGATCGCCAACATCACCGCGCCCTCCGGCCTGGCCGCGGCCGACGCCGAGGACGAGGGCGAAGAGCCCGCCGCCGACGAGGTGGAAGCGACCGAACAGGGCGACAGCGAAGAGTGATCCTC
>JAMWZF010000315.1 GCA_024304875.1 Paracoccaceae bacterium | reverse complement strand
CCGCCGTTTCGGACCCTTCAGCAGGGCGGTGTAGGTGTGCCCTGCGTCGGCATTGCTGACCACCATCGGCGCGGCGAGCGTCTCGCCCCCGGCCCTGACGCCGGTGACCCGGCCGTCCTCCACCCCGATCTCGTCGACCGTGACGCCGAGCCGGACCGTGCCGCCCTGCCCTTCGACGACCTTCACCATGGCGTCGGCGATGGCCTGCACCCCGCCCATCGCGTAGTGGACGCCGTATTCCTTCTCGAGGTGCCCGACGAGCGCGTAGATCGAGGTCACCCGCGCCGGATCGCCGCCGATGAAGAGCGGGTGGAAGGACAGCGCCATGCGCAGGCGCTCGTCCCGCACATGGGCGCGGGCGTGGGCGAGGATGGAGCGGTCGGCGCGCAGCCGGGCGAAATCCGGCAGGACCTTCAGCGTCTCGCGGATGTCGTGCATCGGGATCCGGCCGAGGCGCTTGAAGCCGACCTCGTAGCGCGTCTCGGCCCCGCGCAGGAAGCGCAGGTAGCCCTTGACGTCACGGGGCGACAGACGGCGCACCTCCTCCACCATCCGGTCCGTGTCCGAGCAGGCGCGGAAGCGCGCGCCGCCCGGCCAGCGGATCTCGTAGAAGGTCTCGAGCGGGCGCAGGTCCACCTCCGCATGGAAGTCGCGGCCGCAGGCGGCCCAGAGGTCCTCGAAGATCTGCGGCAGGGTCACGATGGTGGGGCCGAGGTCGAAGCGGTGGCCGTCCCTGTCGATCGAGGAGCCGCGCCCGCCGGGCCGGTCCAGCCGGTCGAGCACGGTGACCCGCCAGCCCTTGGCGCCAAGGCGCATGGCGGCCGCGAGACCGCCCAGCCCGGCGCCCACGACGACGGCTCGGTTGGCAGGGGAGTCGGGGCCGGGCTGTGTCAACATGGGTTTACAGTAGCGTCGCAAGGTAAAGCTGGCAATGCTTTGAGCACGCGCCTCGGTATGCCATAGTCGACATATGTCCACCGGAAATTTCCTTTGCAAATCCGCGTCGCTCTGTCAGGCTGGATTGACAGGAGGCGAGTCTGACATGTCGCAATGCGTCACCCTCAGCCTGTATCGTTTCGGCCCGGTCCGGCACCGGCTCTGGGCCTTCACGCAGATGGGCCTGGCCCGGCGCAGCCTTGCCCGGACCCCCGGCCTTGGCTTCTGGAAGCTCTGCGGCTCGGGCGTCGGCGAGGGGTTCACCCCCCTTCCCAATACCGCCGTCTGGGCGATCCTCGGCACCTGGCCGGACGAGGAGACGGCCCTGCGCCAGACCCGCGAGGCCCCGGTCTTCGCCCGCTTCGCAGCCCGCGCGGTTGAAAGCTGGACCGTCCGGCTCACTCCGACATCGACCCGCGGCCTCTGGTCGGCGCGCGCGCCGTTCGCCGCGGAACCCTCCGCCGAGACCGGCCCCGTCGCCGCCCTCACCCGCGCCACCATCCGCCCGCGCAAGCTCCTGCGCTTCTGGGCACGCTCCCCCGGCATCTCGGCCGTCATCGGCCGCGATCCCGAGGTGATGTTCAAGATCGGCGTCGGGGAGATCCCCTGGCTGCACCAGGTCACCTTCTCGATCTGGCCCGACACGGCCGCCATGGCCCGCTTCGCCCGCCGCGGCCCCCATGCCGAGGCGATCCGCGCCGTCCGCGAGGAGGGCTGGTTCTCCGAAGAGCTCTACGCCCGGTTCCGCGTCCTCGGCGACGCGGGCACATGGAACGGCGGCTCTCCCCTCGTCCGCGCCCAGGAGGCCGCATGACCCAACCCTTCCCCTTCTCCGCCATCGTCGGCCAGGACGAGATGAAGCTGGCGATGATCCTGACCGCCATCGACCCCGCCATCGGCGGCGTGCTGGCCTTCGGTGACCGGGGCACCGGCAAGTCGACGGCCGTTCGCGCCCTCGCCGCCCTCCTGCCGCCGATCCGCAAGGTGGCGGGCTGCCCGGTGAACTCCGCCTCGCCGGCCGAGGTGCCGGACTGGGTGCATCTGGACAAGCCCAAGGTGGTCGAGGCCCCGACCCCGGTGGTCGACCTGCCCCTCGGCGCGACCGAGGACCGGGTGACCGGCGCCCTAGACATCGAGAAGGCGCTGACCCTGGGCGAGAAGGCCTTCGAACCCGGCCTGCTGGCCCGCGCCAACCGGGGTTACCTCTATATCGACGAGGTCAACCTGCTGGAGGATCACGTGGTCGACCTGCTGCTGGATGTCGCCCAGTCGGGCGAGAACGTGGTGGAGCGCGAGGGGCTGTCGATCCGCCATCCCGCCCGCTTCGTCCTCGTCGGCTCGGGCAACCCCGAGGAGGGGGAACTGAGGCCCCAGCTGCTCGACCGGTTCGGTCTGTCGGTGGAGGTCACCAGCCCGCGGGACGTGAAGACGCGGGTCGAGGTGATCCGCCGCCGCGACGCCTTCGAGCGGGACAATTCCGCCTTCATGCTGCGCTGGCAGGCCGAGGATGCGGCGATCCGCGAGCGCATTACCGCCGGGCGCAAGGCCCTGGCCGAGCTGGAGGCGACGGACCGGACCCTGACCGACGTGGCCGAGCTGTGCCTCGCCCTCGGCGCCGACGGGCTGCGGGGGGAACTCACCCTTCTGAAGGCCGCCCGCGCCTATGCCGCCTGGCGCGACGACACGGCGATAACGCGCACGCACATCCGGGGCGTGGCCGGCATGGCCCTGCGCCACCGCCTGCGCCGCGATCCCCTGGACGAGGCGGGCAGCGGAGCGCGGGTCGCGCGCGTGGTGGACGAGGTCCTTGTCTGACCTGAGCGATCCCTTCGCCCGCGCCGCCCTGGCGGTGGACCTGCTGGCCGTCGATCCCGGCCTTGGCGGGCTGCACCTGATCGCGCGCGCAGGGCCGGTGCGGGACCGGCTGGTCACGCGCCTCGCCCTTCTCGGGCCTCTGCGGCGGCTGAACCCCGCGATGAGCGACGAGGCGCTGCTCGGCGGACTGGACGTGGCGGCGACGCTGGCCGCCGGCCACAAGGTCGAGCGGGCGGGCCTGCTGGCCGATCCCGCCCCCCTGCTGCTGCCGATGGCCGAGCGCACCCCTGCGGGCCTTGCCGCACGCCTTGGCGCCTGTCTCGATACGGGCCGGGGCCATGTCCTGATCGCTCTGGACGAAGCCGCCTCGGACGAGGAGGGCCTGCCGGACGCGCTGACCGAGCGGCTGGCGTTTTCGGTCGATCTCTCGGGCGTGGCGCTTGGCGCGGTGCCTCCGGTCGAGGGGCGTGACCTTGCCGCCGCGACGGCGCGTCTGCGCAAGGTGACGGTGCCGGACGACCTGCCCCGTCAGATCGCCGAACTGACCGTCGCCTTCGGCATCGCCAGCCCGCGTGCCGCGCTCTTCGCGCTGCGGTGCGCGCGGGCTCATGCGGCGCTTTCCTCCACGGAGGTCGGTCCGGAGGACATCGAAGCCGCCGTCGCCCTGACCCTCGCTCACCGCGCGACGCAAAGGCCCGCAGCGGAGGACCGGCCGCAGGAACCGGAGCAGGAGCGGCCGCCCGAGACCGAAGACGCCGGAGGCGGCGGGGCCGAGGACATTCCGCAGGAGATGCTGATCGAGGCGGTCGCCGCCCTGCTGCCGCCGGGCCTGCTGGCCGGGAAACCCAAGGCCGACCGGACCGCCACCGGCGCCGGCGCGGGCGCCCTGCGCAAGGGCAACCGGCGTGGGCGGCCCCTGCCCTCGCGCCCGGGCAAGCCGTCGGCCGATGCGCGCATCGACCTTGTCGCCACCCTGCGGGCCGCCGCGCCCTGGCAGACCATCCGAAAGCGGACCGCCCGGCGGCCCGGCGTCCAGATCCGCGCCGCCGACATCCGCCTGCGCCGGTTCCAGGAGCGCTCGGACCGGCTGGTGATCTTCGCGGTGGACGCCAGCGGCTCTTCCGCCCTCGCCCGGC
>JAMWZF010000314.1 GCA_024304875.1 Paracoccaceae bacterium | reverse complement strand
AGGTCCTGCCGGAGGACGCCGAGGCCCGCTTCGACCTGATCGCCCTCGCCCCCGACCTGACGGCCACCGATATGGCCGTCACCTGGACCATCAACCGCGTCCGCACCCGCTATCAGTGGTACCAGATCGACGGCCGCTGGGACTGGGAACCGATCACGACGCGCGAGCGCGTCGCCACCGGCGAGGCGACCCTCGGCGGCGCCCCGGTCACCGTCTCGGCCGACGTGACATGGGGCCAGTACGAGATCGTGGTAGAGCGGGCGGACGGCGCCTACCTCACCAGCTCCGAAAGCTTCTACGCCGGCTGGTACGTCCCCGCCGACACCGGCACCACGCCCGACTTCCTCGACCTCTCCCTGACCGCCGAAAGCTACGCCGTCGGCGACACCGCCGAGGTCCGCATCGTCCCGCGCTATGCCGGCACCGCGCTGGTCACGGTCCTCTCCAACCGCGTCATCCACATGGAAGCGGTCGAGGTTCCGGAGGGCGAAAGCGTCATCCCGCTGGAGGTCACCGAGGACTGGGGCGCGGGGGCCTACGTCACCGTCTCGGTCATCCGCCCGATGGGCACCGACCAGGGCCACAACCCGGCCCGGTCTATGGGCCTGGCCTATGCGACCGTGGACCCGGCGGACAAGGCGCTGGCCGTCACCCTGGACGTCGCCGAGGAGGCGAACCCGCGCGGACCGCTGCCCGTGGGCGTCAGGATCGACGGCATCGCGCCGGGCGAAACGGCGCATCTGACCCTCGCCGCCGTGGACGTCGGCATCCTCAATCTCACCGGCTTCGAGAGCCCCGATCCGCAGGACCACTACTTCGGCCAGCGCCGCCTCGGCGTCGAGCTGCGCGACATCTACGGCCGCCTGATCGACGGCTCTCAGGGCGCGCTGGGGCAGGTCCGCTCCGGCGGCGACGCCAGCGCCGACATGGGCACCGAAAGCCCGCCCCCGACCGAGGAACTGGTGGCCTACTTCAGCGGGCCGGTCACGGTGAACGAAAACGGCGAGGCCGACGTCACCTTCGACCTGCCCAGCTTCAACGGCACCGTCCGCCTGATGGCCGTCGCCTGGTCGCCCACCGGCGTCGGGCAGGCGGAAGAGGACGTGCTGGTCCGCGATCCCATCGTGGTGGCGGCCTCGGTGCCCCGATTCCTCGCCCCCGGCGACCGGACGGAGATGCTGCTGGAACTGACCCACGCCAAGGGCCCGACCGGGCCGCTGGACCTGACGCTTCGCGCGCAGGGCATCGCGCTGGCCGGGGCCGCGCCGAGCCAGATGCAGATCGGAGAAGGCGAAAGCCTCCGCATCCGCCTGCCCCTCGCGGCGGTGGACGTGGGCGACCACTCCCTGACCGTGAACCTGACCACCCCCGGCGGCGAGGTCCTGACCAAGGTGCTGACGATCCCCGTCCGCCTGAACGACCCCGAGGTCAGCCGGATGTCCCGCTTCACCCTCGCCGCGGGAGAGACCTTCACCTTCGACGACCAGGTCTTCGACGGCCTCGTCCCCGGCACCGGCAACGCCGTCCTCTCCGTCGGCCCGCTGGCCCGGTTCGACGCGCCCGGCTTGCTGGCGACGCTCGACCGCTACCCCTACGGCTGCACCGAACAGCTCGCCTCCCAGGCCCTGCCGCTGCTCTATTTCGACAGCGTCGCGCAGGCGATGGGGCTGGACCGGGGCGATCAGGTCGGCGAGCGCATCGACCAGGCCATCACCCGCATCCTCGCCCGGCAGACCTCCAACGGCGCCTTCGGCCTCTGGTACCCCACCTCCGGCGACCTCTGGCTCGACGCCTACGTGACGGACTTCCTGTCGCGCGCGCGAGCCCGCGGCCACGACGTCCCCGACCTCGCCTTCGAATCCGCGATGGACAACCTGCTGAACCGGGTGAACACCTACCCCGACTTCGACGCCGAGACGGACGGCGGCGCGGGCGACCTGGCCTACGCGCTCATGGTCCTCGCCCGCGAAGGGGCGGCCAGCATCGGCGACCTGCGCTACTACGCGGACGAAAAGGCGGGCGATTTCGGCACACCCATCGCCGTCGCGCAACTCGGCGCGGCGCTCGCCTTCTACGGCGAACAGGCTCGGGCCGACGAGATGTTCGCCACCGCGGGCCAGATGGCCGAACGGCAGATCGCGGCCGAGAACGCCCAGCTCTGGCGCGCCGACTACGGCACCGCCCAGCGCGACGCCGCCGCCGTCCTGACCCTCGCCGTCGAGGCCGGGTCCAACGCGGTGAACGTCGATGCGCTGACGGCCGCGCTGCCCCGCGCGGGGAAACGGGTCTCGACCCAGGAAGCCACCTGGACCCTCCTCGCCACCAACGCCCTCATCGACGACCTGCGCGACACCGGGATCACCGTGGACGGTCAGGCGCCGGACGGCCCCCTCGTCCGGGTCCGCGACGCCCAGGCCCAGGCCGCGCCCGTCGCCATCGGCAACACCGGCACCGGCGCCACGGACCTCACGGTCACCACCTTCGGCGTCCCCGCCGACCCCGAACCGGCGGGCGGCAACGGCTACGCCATCCGCCGAGACTACTACGACATGGAGGGCAACCCGGCGGGCCTTACCGGTCTGACCCCCGGCGACCGGCTGGTCGCGGTCATCACCGTCACGCCCTTCGGCCGGCAGGAGGCGCGGCTCATCATCGACGACCCGCTCCCCGCGGGGCTCGAGATCGACAACCCCAACCTGCTGCAATCCGGCGACATCGGGGCGCTGAACTGGCTCGAGACCGCCTGGACCGAAAGCCAGGAATTCCGCGCCGACCGCTTCATTGCCGCCGTCGACAGGCGGTCGGACGAGGCCTTCAACCTCGCCTACATCGTCCGCGCGGTCAGCCCAGGCGACTACCACCACCCGGCGGCGCTGGTCGAGGACATGTACCGGCCCCAGATGCGCGCCTGGACCGACACGGGGCGGATGAGCGTCACCGAATGAAGGCGCGCTGGCCCCTCGGCGTCGCGCTCGTCCTCGGCCTCGCCGCCGCTGGGCGGGACGCGGTCGACGACTGGATCGACGCCACCGTCCTGCCGCCTCTCGCGGCGGAAACCGGGGTCGAGGTGCTGGCGCGGGACGGCACGCTGCTGCGCCCGTTCCTCGTCAGTGACGGGCGCTGGCGGCTGGCGGTCACGCCCGAGGGCGTGGACCCGCGCTACATCGCCATGCTGGTGCGCTACGAGGACAAGCGGTTCTGGGACCACCCCGGCGTCGACCCCGTGGCCATGGCCCGCGCGGTGGGTCTGGCACTCCGGCACGGGCAGATCCTCTCCGGCGGCTCTACCCTCACCATGCAGGTCGCCCGCCTGCTGGAGGACGGCACGACCGGTCAGCTGGACGGCAAGCTGCGGCAGATCCGTGTCGCGCTGGCGCTGGAACGGCGGCTCAGCAAGGACCAGATCCTGACGCTCTACCTCAACCGCGCCCCCTTCGGCGGCAATCTCGAGGGGGTGCGGGCGGCATCGCTGGCCTACTTCGGCAAGGAACCGGGGCGGCTGACCCCCTCCGAAGCCGCGCTTCTGGTCGCCCTGCCGCAATCCCCCGAAGTCCGCCGCCCCGACCGCAACCCCGAGGCCGCCCGGGACGCCCGCGACCGGGTGCTGGCCCGCATGGCCCGCGACGGCGTGCTGACCCAGGGCGACGCTACCGCCGCCCTGCGTGAGGTCACGCCCGCCGCCCGCCGCGACTTTCCCGCCATCGCGCCCCACCTGGCCGACCTGGCGCTGGAAAGGGACCCCACCGCGCAGGTTCATCGCACCACCATCGACGGCACACTACAGGCCGCGCTTCAGAACCTCGCCGCGCAGGCAGTGCGCGAGGCGGGGCCCCGGCTCCAGATCGGCCTGATCGTCGCCGACCACCGCACGGGCGAGATCCTCGCTTCTGTCGGC
>JAMWZF010000313.1 GCA_024304875.1 Paracoccaceae bacterium | reverse complement strand
CGTGATCTTGCCGAAATGTCCGCCGCTTTCCTGGTGGCGGAACGCCTCGGCGAGATCTTCGAGCGTGAACGTGTCGCTGATGACCGGCTTGATTCCATTCGCCTCGATCGCGGCGATCCGCTCGGCGGCCTTGGGGTGGGAGAGCAGCCAGGCCGGGGCGGCGCCCGCGCGCGCTCCGGTCAGCTCGTCCAGCTTGCGGAACAGCGACTTCTGCGGCCCCGCCCCGATGCCTGCCTTGATCAGCAGCGCGGTGGCGTAGGCGTCGGCCTCGAACTCGTCCGAGCGTGACAGCTTGGCCGCCAGAAGCGTGGTGATCCCGTTGGCGATCCACACCCCGATGCCGGGCAGGATGCGGCTCAGCACCATGCCGAGGGCCGCGCGCATCGCGTTCTGGCCCGAGAAGTCGATCATCCGCCGCCGGGTGTGCCCCATCGCGACATGCCCCAGCTCGTGTGCGATCACGCTCGCCATCTCGTCGGCGTTCACCGTGCCCTTGCGGAACTGGTCGTAGAAGCCCCGGGTGATGAAGATCCGCCCGTCCGGCGCGGCAAGACCGTTGATCGGCGCGATCTCGTAGATGTGGACGCGCACCTTGGGCACGTCGAGCGCCTTGGCCAGCCGGTCGGTCATCACCTTCAGCATCGGGTCGGCCAGCTCGGTCGACTGGGTGTCGAGCTGCCGCGCCATCCGCCAGGCGGAGAAGCGGAACATGACGAAGCCCATGGCGACGGCGAGAAGGATGGGAAGGACGCGGATCATGGCACATGATATGGGGATGCGCGGCCCCGGGGTCCAGCGGGTGCGGCAGCGGGGCGGGCCGGGTCCCGCCTTACAGGCAAGGCGAGGCCCGCCGCTCCCTTAGCCCAGCACCCGCATCCCGCGCGTGATCCCCTCCAGCGTCATCGGCACCATGCGCTCGGGCCCGAATATCTCGCGGATCATCCCGATCGACTGGGTGTAGCGCCAATGGCTCTCGGGCACCGGGTTCAGCCAGAGGCAATCCGGCCACTGGTCCCGCGCCCGCTCCAGCCAGACCTGCCCGGCCTCGGCGTTCCAGTGCTCGTTCGCGCCGCCGGCCATCGCGATCTCGTATGGCGACATCGAGGCGTCGCCGACGAAGATGCACTTGTAGTCCGGCCCGTAGGTCCGCAGCACTTCCTCCGTCGGGGTCTGGGCGGTCCAGCGGCGGCGGCTGTCGCGCCAGACGCCCTCGTAGAGGCAGTTGTGGAAATAGAAGTGCTCGAAGTGCTTGAACTCGCTCTTCGCGGCGCTGAAGAGCTCGTCCACCGCCCGGACGTGATCGTCCATCGACCCGCCCACGTCGAGGAACAGCAGCACCTTCACCGCGTTCCGCCGTTCCGGCCGTGTCTGCACGTCGAGGTAGCCGTGCTCTGCCGTCGCCCGGATCGTCCCGTCGAGGTCGAGCTCCTCCGCCGCGCCGTCCCGGGCCCATTGGCGCAGGCGTTTCAGGGCCACCTTGATGTTGCGCGTGCCAAGCTCGACGCCGTCGTCGTAGTCGCGGAACTCGCGCTTGTCCCAGACCTTCACGGCCCGTCGGTGGCGGCTCTCGTCCTGGCCAATGCGCACGCCCTCGGGGTTGTAGCCGTAGGCGCCGAAGGGCGAGGTGCCGGCGGTGCCGACCCACTTCGAACCGCCCTGGTGACGGCCCTGCTGCTCCTTCAGGCGCTCGCGGAGGGTCTCCATCAGCTTGTCGAACCCGCCGAGCGCCGCGATCTCGGCCTTCTCCTCCTCGGTCAGGTGCTTTTCGGCCAGCTTGCGCAGCCAGTCCTCGGGCAGGTCCAGCGCCTCGACGACGGCCTCCACCGGGATCGCCTCCAGCCCCGAGAAGGCGGCGCCGAAGGCGCGGTCGAAGCGGTCGATGAAGCGCTCGTCCTTGACCAGGCTGGCGCGGGCAAGGTGGTAGAAGGCCTCCACGTCGTAGGTCGCAAGACCCGTCTTCATCAGGGCCAGGAAGTCGAGGTGCTCGCGCAGGGAGACCGGCACGCCATTGGCGCGCAGGATCTCGAAGAAGCGCAGGAACACGGGGTCAGGCCCCGGCGGCGGCGCGGGCGAGGAAGACGAGAACGAAGAGGCCGATGAGCCCGCAGATCATGCCGCCGACCGCGGCCCATTGCGCCACGTCCCGCCCCGTGCCGCCCTGGCGGCGGGCACCGATCCCACCCAGCACGGCGCCGATGACGATGCCGGTCAGGGGATAGATCATGGGCTCAGCTCCGGGGCTTGGGTTTCAGAGTCGCGATCTCGCGCAGGCGGGCGGCAACGCTCCGCTCGTCGCCAAAGCCGTACCGTGCCCACCCGAGGCTGTCCAGACGGATGGCCTCGGCCGCGGCATGGCGCCCCTCCAGGTCCAGCGCCTCGGCCCGGAACATCAGGAGCGTGGCGAGAAGGGCGGCGTTCTGGTGTTCGGCGGCCACGGGAATCGCCCGGTCGACGATCGCAAGCGTTTCGGCCCCGTCGCCCGACGACAGGGCGAAGGCCGCCAGCTGTACCGCGACATGCGCGCCGTGGATGCGGGTGTCGGGTGACCTCGCGTAAGCGCGCTCCGCCGCCCGGAACGACGCCAGCGCCTCGCCGGGGGCGGAACCCACCTGAAGGCGGCCGTTGGCGTAATAGGCAAATCCTTCCCGCGCGCCGGTCCAGCCGAAGGACTCGGCCAGCTGGACCGCGGTCCGGGCAGCCTGCCTGCGGCGGGCGGGGGTGGCGGTCGAGGTCAGCGCCACTTCGATCTGGTCGATCCAGTCTCGGGTGGTGTCGGGCAGCCCTGCGCCGGGGCGGCCTTCGCCGGCCGGGTTCAGCCGGGCGAGGATCGCGGGAAGACGCAGCACAACCTCGCCGCGGGACATCCCGTTGGCGAGGTCGGGGGCGTAGTAGGCCCGCAGGATCAGCATGTCGAAGGCGGTCAGCACCGCGTGGATGTTGTCGTCGTTGAAGACGCTGTCGGGCAGGCGGTAGAGGTCGTTGAGTGGACCGAGCGCCTGCGCCAGCTCCTCGTGCATGCAGTCGCGCACTTCCTGCGGGGCGACATCCGATGGCACGAAGATTGCCGCTCGGTCCCGGCGGGAGAGGGTCGTCCAGTCCACCTGCGACGTCCGGCGGACGGTGAGAAAGTCGCTCCAGTCGCCCACCCGAGGAACGACGAAGCAGGCGGCGCGGGGCACGGCACGCTGCAGGGTTTCGGAGGGGACGGCCTCGATCGTGATGGAGGCGTCCTCGGCCCCGGTCAGGAAGATGTCGATCCCGGCCTCGGTGCGCAGCCGGTCGAGAAGGGCACGCAGGTCCGGCACCATCGAGGGTGGCACGTCGCCGGTCACCCGGACCGAGATCGGTCCCTCGAAGCGTGTCATCACCGGCACCGGCCGGCCGCTCTCCATCCGGAAGGCGAGGTCGAGGAAGTCGCGGGCGATCTCCTCGTTGCCGCGCAGGGGCGGTGTGAGGGCAGGGGTGTCGAACGTCCGCATCGGTGGCAGGTCGGACTGGAAGCCCATCGCCCGGGCAGGCGGCGGATCCTGCGGCGCCGGCGCGCAGGAGGTCACCAGCATGATGGAGAGGGCGGCGAGACGACGGGCGATCATGCGTGGCACCGGGTCATGCCGGACAGGGCGACGCGGCATGCGGCTGTCGCGCCGACGGATATCGGCTCTTCGGTCCACGGCCCGTCCCGCCCCGCACTGCCGACGGGACAACCTGGGCAGCTTTCGACCGGCATCTTTGCCTTGGTCAAACCTGCTCTCCTTCTGGTCTCGACCCCGACCTGCCCGCGGAGTGAGGCCCGATCAGGGACGGAAGAAGGCTTTTCCACGTCCCGGCCGGACGCCGGATGTGTAGCGCGGTCGCGGCGGACAATCGGGAGAATTCCGGGGGATTGCGGCGGTTTGGGTCAAACCGTGTC
>JAMWZF010000312.1 GCA_024304875.1 Paracoccaceae bacterium | reverse complement strand
TTTTCGCCATAAATACCTCGGGGGAGTCCCGCAGGGACGGGGGCAGCGCCCCCTAGAAGAGCGAGATCCCCCGCACCGGCGCCTGCCAGTTCCTCAATGGCGCACTGTCCCCCGACAAGGCCATGGCGAAGGCGGCGGCGCGGCGCTGTCGCTGATACCCCACCATGAAGCCGTGCTCGAAACTCTCCGGGGCGCGCGGGCGGCCGAGGAACAGCCGCCCCTCCGGCAGCCTGGGCTGCAGCGCCGCCCAGTGCCGGGCGACCAGGGGCGCGTTCGGCAGGGGCAGGTTCTCGTTGGGGTCCATGTCGACATCGTCGTCGTCCGGATCGTCGGTCGGGCCCTCGTCGTAAGCCTCAGGCGGATCGGTATCGAGGTCGTCGAATTCGAGGTCCACCCCGGTGATCATCGCGTAGGCCTCGCCCGCGAGGAACCCGAAGTCCGTCCCCTCCATCTGGGTGATCAGCCAGTCCACGGCCTTCACCTCGCCGAGGAGGCCGAACCCGATGATGCGCAGGGTGATCCCGTGCGGATCGAGGGGCAGGGCGTCCAGCCATTGCCAGCCGGCGTCCGGCCCGGCGGCAAGGATGCCGGTGCGGAAGGCCAGCTCCCATCCCTCGTTGTCGGGCTGGGTCGCGTAGTCCAGCAGGAACCCCGGCCCGGCGTCCCGGTCGCCCAGCATCGTCGCGGCCCAGAAGGTCCAGAACCGGCTCTGTCCGCTGTCGCCGGGGCGCTGGACGAAGATCGCGGGCAGCAGGTCCGCCCGTCCCAGTTCCCCCGCCAGCCGCGCGGCGCGGGCCCGCACGAAGGGGTCGGGGTCGTCCAGCAGCGGCACGAAGGCCTCGCCCGGGTCGTGCCGGTGGACCGAGCAGGCGCCAAGACCCACGAGGCGCGCGGTCGTCCGGCTGTGGGACAGCAGCCCCTCGATCCTCTCCCGCACCTTGCCGAGGTCCAGCCAGCCGATCGCCGACAGGACCGGGCGCAGGAAGCGGGTGACGTCCGATTTGACGATGTCGAGGACCTCGCCGATCTTGTCCTCGTCATCCAGATCGAAGGCCAGCACCGCGAGGGTGAAGGCCTCGCCCGGGTCGCCCACCGTCTCCCAGGCCTCGACGGCCGCCTCCCAGCCCTCTTCGGCCGCGATCCGCAGCCCGTCGACATGGGCCTCGAGCTGCTCGTCGAGCCGGGCGAGGAACGTGCGGTTGTAATGCGGCTCGTCCACGCCGTCGTCCCGCCGTTGCCAGAGCGTCGGCACGTCCTCGGCATACTGGTCCAGCATGAAGGGGATCTGGCGCAGCGCGGTCAATTGAGATGAACCGAGCCGCCGCGGATCCGGTTCACGCCCGAGGACCGCGAAGAGACATAGGCGCCGCGGATCAGCACCTTCCCCGCCTTGGTCAGGGTGATCGAGGCGCGCCCGCACTTCAGGACGATCATCTCCTTGCCCTCGATGTAGGCAAGGTCCCGCGGCGGGCCGTCATCCACCGTGACGGTCGCCCGGGCGGCTCCGGCGGCGGTGAGGACGGGCATGTCGACGGCCTCCTCCGGGGCGAGGGGGGGCACGATCAGGCCCATGACCAGCGGGCGGCCGGGGTCGCCGGCCTCGAACATCAGGGCCACCTCGGCGCCGATGTCGTCGCCCGAGACGGGCACCGTGCTGCGTGCGGGCAGCGGATCGGCCGAGACGGCAGGGCAGGCGACGAGCACGGCCCCCTCCGCGGTCAGGTCGGCGATGACCCCGATCGCCACGCCATCGACGCGGGCCGGGGTGCGGGTCTTGTTGATGGTGGCCATGATCGGCTGTCTCCTCGGGTTGCGTCAGCTTTGTGCGATGGTCGTCCAGGTCGCGCCGTCGAACACGGCGATGTCGGTCCGGCCGACGGACCACAGCCCGCTCGGTCCGGTGAACAGCATCATGGTGCTGCGCATCCCCGGGTGCAGGGGCGCGGCCAGCTCGATCGTGCCGTCCTCGTCCAGGCTGAAGATGCCCATCATCGTCGCGAAGTAGACCTTGTCGAGGAAGGTCCGCACCGACCAGATGTCGCGGATCGGCTCGTCGTGCTCGACCGGGCGCCAGTCGTTGCCCCGTCCCTCGATGATGGTGCCCATCTGGCCGCCGAGGATCGCCCGGCCGCCGAAGACGTCGCCGTCGTTCAGGATCAGGTTGGTCGGGCTCTCGACCTTCTGCCAGTTGCCGATGGCATTGGTCCAGACGACCCCGTCCCAGCCGAAGGCATAGAGCTCTTCCGGGCCGAAGCCGGTGATGCTCTCGAAGCACTGGACCCCCTCGGCGGCCCGCAGGGCGGGACTGGTGATCCGGTGCCAGCGGCGGCCGTCGTATTCGTGCAGGTGATGCCGGGTCCCGCCGGCATACAGCCTGCCGGCCACCACCTTGGCGAAGGCGAAGGAGGTCGGCGGATCCTCGGGGTCCATGTCCTCGATGATCTCGGCCGTGCCGTGGCCGCCGAGGGTGTATTCCAGCACGCTGCCCCATTCGCTGACCAGGACGAGGCCGGTTCCGGCCGCGTTCGGGCTGATCCCGGGCGACCCCCAGTCCGCGGCGCCGGGCTCGTCCCAGGTGCCGTCCGGGGTGCGGACGGCCACGACCGTGTGAGGCTCTTCCTCCATGTCGACGGTCCGGTCCTGCGCCCCGATGATCAGGGTGCCGTCCGGGGTCTCCATCCCGTCGAGAAAGTCCAGCTCGTTGAGTGCCATGGGGTCCCTTCCGGTCCTGTCAGGTCAGCTTGCGGCGCTTGGCGACTTCGTTGGTCACCTCGGCCGAGTTCTTGCGCCCGGTGGTGACGCAGCGGATCTTGTCGGTGTCGTCCACCTTGCACTTGCCATTGTGGTAGGCATCGACCTGCGCCTTGAGGCATTTCTCGTCGCAGTCCGAGGAGGGGTGCACTTCCTTGATCGCGGCGACGCCGTTGTCGCGGGCCTTGCCGTAGTCGATCGTCCAGTAGGTCTCGGACTTGTTGCCCGGCCCGGCCAGCGGGATCGGCTGCTTGGTCTTCGACCGGTCCTGAAGGTTCTTTTCCTTGGTCTTGGTGTGGGTCTGGCGGTGGCTGCCCCGGTAGGCGCCGGGCCCGAAGACGCAGACGCAGGGCGCGTCGCTGGGATTGTAGGGTGTGGCGCCCTTGTTGCCGGCCGCGATCATCCCGCTGCCCCGGCCCTTGCCGAAGGACGAGGCCTCGACGACGTGGTGGGGGGTCTGGCTGGGACAGCACCTCTTGGGCTCGTGCGGGGACAGCTGGCAGACCCGCGCCGTCAGGCAGTTCTGCGCATCGCCAAGGGCGGGGTCCGCCGTGCTGGTGGTGGGGTCGGCGCCCTCGCCGCCGGCGAAATGGTAGCTGTCCGAGGTCTTGGTCACCGTGGTCGGGGAGTTGCCGGCCGCGGTCAGCCGCATGGCATCGGCCTTGGACATGGTGCTCATGTTGTCACCGTTCCACTCGACGATGGCGCAGGGGTCCTTGGGCCCGTAGGGCTGGAAGCCGGCGCAGGCCTCCTGCTCCTTGATGATGTCGTCCTTGCAGGGGTCCGTATCCGAGAAGGGGACCGGCGCACCGTCGACATCGACCTGCGCGATGAAGGGCCAGGTGGGCGTGTTGCCGGGGACCGACATGTGGTTGTGCGTCGTCAGGTCGAGCATCCGCACCACGTTCGACTTCTCGAACTTCACGTCCATCGACCAGGAGGTGAAATAGACCTTGCCCCGGTTGGTGGAGGTGATGACCCCCTTCTTGGCCGCGCAGCCCGCCTCGTCCCCCATCGACTTCTTGAAGTAGGACTTGTTCTTGATCATCGCTTCCTTCTTGTGAAGCTTGACCTTCCGGGTGCCCTTGGTGGTGTCGCTGGCCATGCCCGTGTTGGGGTAGGGGACCGGCACGCCCGGCGGGGTGGCGGGGTTCTCGGGCGGGGTCATGCAGACGTCCGGAAAGGCGCAGATCGA